>DAOURA010000071.1 GCA_030625325.1 Marinosulfonomonas sp. | reverse complement strand
TCATGACCCTGTTCCCAATCTTTTTTGCCGAGATCGAAAATGACCTGCGCCGGGTGCTGGCCTATTCGCTAAATAACCAACTGGGCTTTATGGTCGTGGGTATCGGTATTGGCACTGAAATGGCGATCAACGGCACCGCGTCGCACGCGTTTGCCCATATCTTATATAAATCACTGTTGTTCATGGCGGTTGGGTCGGTCCTGTTTCGTACCGGAACGTCCAAGGCGTCTGAGTTGGGTGGGCTATATCGAACAATGCCCCTGACGATGATCTTTTGCCTTGTGGGTGCCGCATCTATTTCGGCGTTTCCGCTGTTTTCGGGCTTTGTCACCAAGTCGCTAATACTGGATGAAGCCGCCAGTGCCGGGCGCTATGTGGTTTGGGCCGGGTTGATCTTTGCGTCTGCTGGTGTGCTGTCCCATTCGGGCATCAAGATCCCGTTTTTCATGTTCTTTGCCCATGACAGTGGCAAGCGCCCGGCCGAGGCCCCAACCCATATGTTGCTGGCGATGGGGATCACCGCGTTCCTGTGCATTGCCATCGGGGTGTTTCCTGCACCCCTATATGCCCTGCTGCCTTATGAGGTTGATTTTACCCCCTACACCACCAGCCATGTGGTGGGGCAGTTGCAACTGTTGCTGTTTGCCCTGCTGGCGTTTGGTATATTGATGCGCACTGGCATTCACCCGCCTGAAATCAGGGCGGTTAATATTGATATTGACTGGACCTATCGCTGGCTATTGCCGCGCATGATCCGCAAGGTTGCTTTGGTCGTTACCGCGCTGTGGAATGCCAAGCTGGGTTTTTGGCAGCGCCGCCTGAACGGTGTCATCGCTGGTTTCTATCGTTCCCACGGGCCAGAGGGCCGCATGGCCAGAACATGGCCCACGGGGTCAATGGTGATCTGGATTGCTGTCCTGCTAAGTGCCACGCTGATTGTTAATTTCTTCGGCTGATCCGCACGCCTATGCGACAGCGGCCCAGATCGCCCCGGCAATTATGGACCCCACAAAGGCAAACCCAAGGTAGGACATGAACACCCGGACCTTTACCAGCGCCCAGACGGCAACCGCCGCCGGAATGCAACTGACCCCGCCAGCCAGAACAAACGACATGGCCGCGCCCTGGCTCATGCCCTGCTCAACCAGTCCGGCAATCAACGGCACGGCCGCATAGCCGTTCAGATAGGCCGGCCCACCCAGCAGGGCCCCCATCAATATTGGCTGAAACCCATCCCCGCCCAATACATTGGCAACCAGACCGGCAGGCATATACGCCAACATCAGGCTTTCCAGCGTATAGGCCAGCACCAGCCATTTGCTTAGGAACAGGGCATTGCTTAGGGCCTCACGGCGAAAAACCTGATTGCGCTCACGCTCAACCCAGAATTTCCAAACTGGTTTTCCTTCAAAACTACTTGGCCCACAGCCGCATTCATCCTTGGTCACTTCTTTTAGTGGGTTCGAAAAAAGACCCGTCGGGGCCAGTGCCATAACACCAAACCCGCCCAACAGCCCCAAACCAACAGCCGCCAGCGTCTTGGCAATGGCAAAATCAAGCCCCAGCGCATTTGCCGTGATCAGAAACATTGCCGGATCCATCAGCGGCGAAGACAACCAAAACGCCATGACCGCCGACAGTGGAACACCCATGGCCAGCAGGGCGGCGATAAATGGAATAACCTCACAGGAACAAAACGGCGCGATGCCACCAACCAGTGCGGCCACGAAAATCATCCGCACCTCACGGCCCTGAAAGGCCTTGGCGACAACGGTTTCCGCACCACTAGCCTTTAGATAGCCGATCGCGAGAACCGCAAAAGCAATAAACACCGATGTCTGCGCAAAGGCCTTGGCGGTAAATGTCAGGGTTGGCATGAATTGCGCGGGGGCCAAAATTGCAACCAGAACAAAAATGATGATTGTCGTCAGCCATGCCTTGTCAATGGATTTCCATAAACGGGGCAGGGGGCTTGGGGTTGTTGTAAGATCACTCATCTTTTGAACCATGGTTTTGGTGGCTATGTTCGGGTGCATCTGCGCAGCATTCAGATAACAAAAATTCACTTAACTTTTGAACCGTGTCATAGGCGACGGCGGCACAAATGATTGAACGGCCCTTTTTGACCTGACGAAGCAGACCGGCGTGGGTCAGAAATTTGACGTGATGGGTCAGGGTTGATCCGGAAATCCCGGTGGCCTGCCCCAGTTCCCCGATAGACAGGCCATCAGGCCCCGCCCTGACCAGCGCGCGCAATACGCCAAGCCTTTGTTCAGAACCAAGGGCGGCAAACGCAAGGGCGGCGTCTTCCAGTGTTGTGTCGGTGATATCATTCATTTTCATATTACTAGAATATTAGAAATATCGAAACAACGTCAAGCACTTTCTTTTACCTTTCCCTTGTCGTGTCAACAGACAGGCAATAGGGCTAGTGAATACCGACTGCTCAGGGGCCAGACAAATGAACACGCAAACACCGATTGATATCGCCCACGCCGACATGCAGTCGGACGAAGAAAACGCAACCGCGCGGCTGGGGTTTTATGAACGCCTTTCGGACGGGGAACTTTTCATACTTTTGGATGATGACGCCACGGATGAAACCATATCCCCACGGCTTTTCCCGGTTGAAAACCAACAGTTTGCACTGGTGTTTGATCGCGAAGAACGCCTTGCCGATTTTGCCCAGAAAACCGTGCCCTACGCGGCCCTGTCCGGGCGGGCCATTGTTGCAATGCTGGCCGGTCAGGGTATTGGGTTGGGGGTGAACCTTGGGGTCGCCCCGTCCAGCATTCTGATCCCACCGGATGCGGTTGACTGGCTGGCGCAAACCCTTGCCCATAAAACGCAGGAACAAGTTGAACAACCAACCGAAATTTTGGCCCCCAGCGATGTCCCGCAACACTTATTACAGGCCCTGGATGCGAAACTTGCCCTTGCAGGCGGGTTGGCACAGGCCGCCTATCTGGTTGGTGTGCGCTATGCCAGTGGGCGCGCGGGCCATTTGCTGGGGGTGGTTGACCCACTTCCCGGCGCGCAATCCCCCATGGCGCAGGCCATTTCCGAGGCACTGATCTTTAGTGGGCAGGAAGCAGACAGTCTTGATGTTGCATTCTTTGACGGGGCAGACCCGATTTGCAAAACCCTGTCCCGGGTTGGCCTGCGCTTTGATCTGCCTGAACCCGAAAAACCCGCGGCTTTCCCCCCAAAGGCCCCCGGAATGGACCCTGAAAACCCACCACGACTTCGCTAAACGCGGCTTCTTTTTCGCCAAATATCCCCCAAGCGGAGCGAAATCGCACGAAGGGCTAAAAAACATGCGCCGCAGGCGCGCAACTGAACCGGGTTAATAACCGGCTTTTCTATCGACAATAAACTGCATGGCCTCACCTGCTTCATTGCTTGCAACATTGTGCGCAATCACCTGTGACGCGGTTTCTGGCCGGGTTTCTGATGCCAGATGGGGGGTGACTGTCACATTGGGGTGGGCCCAATAGGGATGGCCGCGCAAAAGTGGTTCAACCCGAAAAACATCCAGCGTGGCATGGGCGATATGGCCGGTATCTAACGCGCCCAGCAATGCGTCGTCGTCAATTAGCGCCCCGCGCCCGGGGTTCAGTATCCGCGCGCCCCGGGGCAACATTGACAGGGTGCTTTCGTTTATCAGGTTTTGCGTCGCCCCCGTCAGGGGCAACAACAGGATCAGGATTTCACTGTGCCCCAGAACCGCCCCCAACCCATCGTCGCCACTGTGGCATTGCACGCCGGCAATGTTCTTATCGGTTCGGCTCCAGCCATGAACATCAAAATTCAACCCGGACAGGGCGCGGGCACAGGCCCCGCCAAGTTCGCCAAGGCCCAAGACCCCAACCCGGCGATTGTGGGCAAGGGGCGGGATCACCGGCGCCCATGTTCCATCCTGCCCGGTGATCTGTGCATCAATCCCCAGGTGATAGCGCAGCACATGCCCCACAACCCATTCCACCATGCCTTCGCGCAACCCGCTGTCCACCATACGGGTCATCGGGACCGTTAATGTTGGGTTTTCAACCACGGTTTCCACACCGGCCCACAGGCCCAGTACCGCCTTCAGGCGGGTAAAGGCGGTGAAATCACTGACCGGCCCGTTCGGGGCAAAGACAATATAATCAACCTCATCCGGGGCAAAACTTTGTGACAGGCTGACGCAAAGGCCGGCCGCAGAAAATGCCTGCCCCAGAACACCACGGTATTCGTCCCAGCGTTTTTGTGGGGCGCTAAACAGCACATTTATCGTCATCGTTTACCCCTTGGCCGGTGAACATGGGCACTTTGAACCAGCCCAAAGGCCACCATCAGAACCAGCATTGCCGATCCGCCCCAACTGACCAATGGCAGGGGTACCCCAACCACAGGGGCCAGCCCCATGACCATGGACATATTGATCGCAAAAAACAGGAAAAACGTCGCCGCCACCCCCAGTGTCACAAGGGATCCAAACCGATCCCGGTTCTTCAGTGCCGATGTGATGCAGAAAAACAGGATCAGACCGTAAAGGGCCAACAGGGAAAAAGCCCCGACAAACCCAAATTCTTCGGCCAGCGTGGTGAAGATAAAATCGGTGTGTTTTTCCGGTAAAAAGTTCAACCGGCTTTGGGTGCCTTGCATATATCCGCGCCCCGACCACCCCCCGGACCCCAGTGCGATTTTGGACTGTGTAATGTGATAGCCTGCCCCAAGCGGATCATTGGCCGGGTCAATAAACGTGTCGATCCGGCGATATTGATAGTCTTTCAATAACTGCCAGTCCGTCCCCCGACTTGCGAAGATACCGTAAATTGTGACGGCCCCTAAAATGATCACAACTGCAAAATACAGCCAGTGAACCCCCGCCAGAAACATCATCAACCCGCCGCCCGCGGTTAGCAGGATTGAGGTACCAAGATCGGGCTGGCTTAGCACCAGCAGGGTTGGCAAAAAGATGATCGCCAGCGGAATAGCCACCCAAACCGGGCGTGACGTCTTTTCAACACTTAACCAGTCGTAATAGGCCGCGAGCAGCATAACCAAAGTGATTTTTGTCAGTTCAGAGGGCTGCAAACGCATAAACCCAAGGTCAATCCAGCGTTGCGCGCCCATGCCCGTAACGCCAAAATATTTCACGAACAACAGCAATAACAGCGACACCCCATAGGCAAGACCCGCAACATTGCGCCAGAACCAGATTGGCACCATGCCAATACTGAACATCAAAAACAGACCAAAAGCGAACCGCTTCATCTGTGGTTCGGCCCAGGGGCTTAGTGACCCACCCGCAACCGAATACAGCATCAAAAAGCCAATACCGGCCACCGCACACAGCAATAAAATAAGTGGCCAGTTCAGGAATAAGATTTTGCGAAACCCGCTGGGGACGGTCTGAACGCTGTATTCAAGATAGCTCATGTCTTTATTCGCCCGCTTTGGGCGGTGCCCGGGTCACGCAGGGACAGACCTTCGCGCATTTTTTGTATGGTTCCCCGTTGGCTGGACGGATAGGCGGCCAGGGGGGGCAGGCCGCCATAAAGTGCCTGCAACATGATATCACGCGCAATTGGGGCGGCGGCGGTTGAGCCACCACCACCATGTTCGATCACAACCGAAACGGCGACGCGCGGGTCGTCATAGGGGGCGAACCCGACAAACAGGGCGTGGTCGCGCCGTTTCCACGGCAGGTCACTGTTCTTGATGACACCGCTGGCCCGTTCTTCGGCGGTGATGTTTCGCACCTGACTGGTTCCGGTTTTACCTGCCATAAGCAGTGTCTTTTCCGCGATCCGTGAACGATAGGCCGTTCCGCGCTGGTGGTTGGACACATCAAACATGCCCTTTCGAATGGCACGAAGGTGGTTTTCGTTGATGTCCAGTGGTGGGGCGGCTTCGGTTCCCACCTCAATGCTGTTGATGGTTTTCACCAGCCGGGGCAGCACTGCTTTACCAGATGCGATACGGGCCGTCATGATGGCCAACTGTAATGGCGATGTCAGTACAAAACCCTGCCCGATGCCCGCATTCAGCGTATCACCGACCAGCCAGTCGGGGTTGTATCCTTCACGCTTATTTGCCCATTCGCGCTTCCAGTCTTTGGTTGGGGCCAGCCCTGCCGCAATCCCGGACATGGGTAATTTGTGGCGCTCGCCCAGGCCCAGCTTGCGGGCCATTTTTGATATTTTTTCAATCCCGACACGGGCTGCGATTTCGTAATAAAAGACATCACATGATTGCTGAAGGCTGGTGTTCAGATCGACGTTGCCATGCCCGGCGCGCTTCCAACAGTGAAAGCGCCGGTTGCCAAGTTCAATAAATCCATTGCAGCGAATTTTTTCGTCTGGTGTGATCACCCCATCTTCAAGGGCGGCCAATGCCGTAACCATCTTGAATGTGGAACCGGGCGGGTATGTGCCTTGCGCTGATTTATTAGCCAGCGGGCGGAATTCATTTTCCACAAGGTCGCCGTAATCGGCCACTGAAATGCCGCGCACAAATTTATTGGGATCAAAGCTGGGGGTTGATCCGGCGGCCAGAACATCACCGTTTTGGGTGTCCATCACAATTGCTGATGCACTTTCGCTGCCCAGCCGGGCCTGAACGAAATTTTGCAGCATGGCATCAACTGTCAGTTGCAGGTTCGCCCCCGCCACCCCTTCATGGCGGTCAAGTTCACGCATCACCCGCCCGACAGAATTGACTTCGATCCTGCGCGTACCGGCCCGGCCCCGCAGTTCTGTTTCCAGCTTGGTTTCCACCCCGACCTTGCCGATCTGGAATTTCGGAATTTGAAGCAGGGGATCAGGGTCATCTATTTTCCCTAAGTCATAATCGCTAACCGGTCCGACATAGCCCAGAACGTGGGCGAAATCTGCGCCTTGCGGATAATACCGGGACAGGCCCACCTCGGGTGATACACCGGGCAGGGTTGGGGAATTTACTGCAACCCGTGCAAGATCATCCCATTCCAACAGGTCTGCAACAGTCACCGGAACAAATGGACTGCGGCGTTTTAGTTCCTGTGTTGCCCGTTCAAGATCTTCCGGGTCCAGTTCAACCAGCCGTGCAAGATTTGCGATTGTTGCATCCACATCGCCCGCATCTTCACGTACAACCACGATGCTGTAGTTTTGTTCATTGGTCGCGATTATTTCGCCAAAGCGGTCGTAGATCAGGCCACGCGCTGGTGGCAAAAGGCGGATATTCACCCGGTTTTCTTCTGCCAGCAGGCGGAATTTGTCGGCCTGTTCCACCTGCATGAAACGCATTCGCAGCCCAAGGATGCCCATAAACGTTAACTGGCCTGCCCCCAGCAAAATGGCGCGGCGCGATATCGTGCGTTTGCTTTCTTCGTTATCGCGAGGGGTGCGGATCATATGCGGTGCCCGAACTGATCAACTTCACCCGGAATGACCTGGCGCACACCAAGGGTCAGTGCGGAAATCATAACAACAAACGGGTACACAAAAACTGTGGCCATCAGCAGCAGACTGTCCATTGCAAAACTGTTTTGGGTGACAATGAAGACACCCAGAATAATCCGGTTTGCCAGCATCATTACCAGTAACACACCCGCAACCATCGCCCATTCAAAGACAAATGGCAGCTCGCGTGAAAAACGTGCGCGGGCCCTTAAAAATTCCAGCGCAATTACCCCAAGCCCGGTCCACAGGCCCGGTGCGCGCAAAAACAGGATGTCATTCAGCAGTAAAATTGCCGCAAACAGCAGGACTGGAATATAATTCGGGCGCCGTAGCACCCAGGCAAATGCAATGGCAAGGGTCCAGTCAGGGCCGGGCCAGCGCCCATCCGGCATTCCAAGGGGCAGAATACGGATAAAAATGATGCCCGCAGACAACGCCAGCAGTATCCCCCAGAAAAGTACCCGGCGGGCAATGATCGGGTTAATCATTGCTGACCTCCACCGGTTGTTCTGGCCGGTTTGGAATGGGTGAAATTACCAGCCCGCCGGTGTCAGACACATCTCTGCTAACATGGTCACGCAGCACCCGCAAAAATTCAAGCCGTTCATAATCGGCCGACAACCGCACCCGCAGGCGGCGGTCAGACCCCAGTGCCACATGCCCAACCAATAATCCGGGCGGAAAAACGCCCCCATCACCGGATGAAACAACCCGGTCCCCGGGGCGCACCTGATCCGGGCTTTCCAAAAATTCAATTGGCGGCACACTGGTGTTGTCACCAGCCAACAGCGCATTTTGACCTGACGGCTGAATTGTCACCGGAATGCGGCTGTTTGAATCCGTCAGCAAAACAACGCGTGATGAATTCTGCCCGACACCGGAAATACGCCCGACCAGCCCCAGCCCATCAGTTGTGGCCCAGCCGTCCACAATTCCGTCACGCGCACCAATGTTCAGCAATACAGACTGACGAAACGGTGATCCGCTGTCGGCCAGCACCACGCCGGTTACATATGTCAGCTTGGGGTCAAGGCGAACGTTGTTCAGGTCCAGCAGTTTTGCGTTTTCCTGTTCCAGTTGCAGGGCGGCCTCTTTCCAGGCCTTCATTTGCTGTAACTCGCGCCGCAGTTCCTGATTTTGCTCATAAATCCGGGTGTAGGACTGAAAGTTTTCGGTCATATTGACCGCCTTGGTCACCGGCACCAGTGCCCATGAAAATGATGGCACAACCCGGTCCACCAGTGCCGCGCGAAACCGTTCGACCCGCGGGCTGTCGATGCGCCACAATAAAAACAGGGAAAACAGGGCCAGCACCAAAAGGCCGATCAGAATACGCCTGATCGGTCGGGTGAATTCATCACTATGGCTTCGGTCTTTGGCCAAGGCACCCCCGGGGACCAGCGTTGGCCGGTCTTAGCTGTCGTAATCTATTACATGACGCAGTTGTTTTTCGTATTCCAGCGCCTTGCCAGTCCCCAGTGCCACACAATTCAGCGTTTCATCGGCCACAGAAATCGCCAGCCCGGTTTGTTCGCGCAGGGCCAGATCAAGTTCGCCAAGTAATGCGCCACCCCCGGTTAGCATCACGCCCCGGTCAACAATATCGGCTGCCAGATCGGGTGGTGTTGCCTCAAGGGCGGTCATCACCGCCTCGCAAATCTGTTGTACTGGTTCGGCCAGTGCCTCGGCGATCTGCGCCTGATTGATCTCAATTTCCTTGGGCACACCGTTCAACAGGTCACGCCCGCGAATTTGCATGCTGGAGCCGCGCCCGTCGTCGGGCATGCGCGCAGTACCGATAGATGTTTTCACGCGCTCGGACGTGCTTTCACCGATCAAAAGGTTTTGTTGGCGGCGCAGATAACTGATGATGGCTTCGTCCATCCTGTCACCACCTACGCGAACGGATCGCGCATAAACGATGTCACCAAGGGACAGCACCGCCACCTCGGTCGTCCCGCCGCCGATGTCCACAACCATGTTGCCGGTCGGGTCGGTGATCGGCATGCCGGCACCAATGGCGGCGGCGATTGGTTCGGCAATCAGGCCCGCGCGCCGGGCACCGGCCGAAAGAACCGACTGGAGAATGGCGCGTTTGGCCACCGGGGGGCCCCCGTGGGGGACGCAGACGATAATGTTGGGCTTGGAAAACGTGGTGCGCGGGTGAACCTTGCGAATGAAATATTTGATCATTTCTTCGGCGGTATCAAAGTCCGCGATCACCCCTTCGCGCATGGGGCGGATTGCTTCAATTGACCCCGGAGTGCGCCCCAGCATCAGCTTGGCGTCTTCACCCACGGCCAGAACAGTTCGGGCCCCATCTTTGACATGATAGGCCACAACAGAGGGTTCATTCAGAACAATACCCTTGCCCTTGACGTAAACCAACGTGTTCGCCGTCCCAAGGTCGATCGCCATATCAGACGAAAACAAACCCATAATTCCTGCCATAGCGCGAACTTCCCGATCACAAATTCCAAAGGGCCCACGACTCTGTCAGCCACGGACCCTTTGTTAGTATAGGGATGCATTGGTTCGGGCGAAAGACCCTTGATAATGGTTTCAGCGTGTTGCTGCCTGTTGCCTGTCAGGTCATATCGCGCATGGATACGGATTTTACATCTGCATCGGGTGCCGATTTCTGACGCCGCACCAATAGTTTGTTCAATGCTGTGACATAGGCCTTGGCAGAGGCCACCACCGTGTCGGTATCTGCCGACTGTCCGGTGACGATGCGACCGTCTTCTTCCAGACGAACGGAAACCGTGGCCTGCGCGTCGGTGCCTTCGGTCACGGCGTGTACCTGATACAGTTGCAAACGGGCATTATGGGGAAATAGTTCTTTCACCGCATTAAACGCGGCGTCCACCGGCCCGTCACCGGTTGCCTTGAACTGGGCATCAACACCGTCAATCGACAGGGTCAGATCGGCCGTTTGCGGCCCTTGGGTGCCACAGACCACTTGCAGGCTTTCGATCTGAATATGGTCGTATTCCGCATCGGTTGAACTGTCGCGCATCAGTGCAACAAGGTCGTCGTCAAAGATTTCCTTTTTGCGATCCGCCAGTGCTTTGAAGCGAACAAAGACATCCTTTAACTGATTATCCCCCAG
>DAOURA010000107.1 GCA_030625325.1 Marinosulfonomonas sp. | reverse complement strand
CTATCTGGAAAGTGTACGGCGATACGTTGAAAATGGCGGTGCGGTTCTGGTGGGGGCGGGTCCGGCCTATGGCACGGTGGACAGTCTGTATCGTTCGCCCCTTGGGGCGATATTGCCCGCCGCACCAACGTCGCGCGTTATTGAGCAGGGGTTTCGCCCGATGATTTCTGAGTTGGGCGAGCGTCACCCGGTGACAAAGGGTTTGGATGATCTGGTCCCAAAGTCAGATGATGGGCCGGGCTGGGGCCGGTGGTTGCGTCAGGTTGAGGTCGCGCCATTGGCAGGTAACACCGTTATGACGGGCTTAGAGGGGCGCCCATTGTTGGTGCTGAACCGTGTGGGGGAGGGGCGCATTGCTGTGCTGGCGTCTGATCATGTCTGGTTATGGGGGCGGGGGTTTGAAGGGGGCGGGCCGCAGTTGGAATTGTTGCGCCGTCTGGCCCACTGGATGATGAAAGAGCCAGAGCTGGAAGAAGAAGCCCTGTTCGCGCGGACACAGGGGCAGGACATGACAATTACAAGACGGACCCTTGGGGAAGGGGCGCGGGATGTGGAAATTACCGGGCCGGATGGCGCAGTTACAGTTGTGCCGATGATTGAGCAGACGCCGGGGAATTATGTGGCCGAATTTTCGGCACCTGAGATCGGGCTTTATCGCCTGAAACAGGGTGAACAGGGGGCCGTGGTTGCCTTGGGCCCAGCCGCACCGCGAGAATTTGAAGAGACGATCGCAACCGGTGACAGGGTAGGCCCGGTTGTGAAGAAAACACGCGGTGGGGTTCTTGCGCTTGAGGATGGGTTTCCCGATATTCGTTTGGTTCGGTCCGGGGCAGTTGCTGCCGGGCGGGGTTGGATTGGGCTAACGCCGCGGGGGGCCTATCAGACGACTGATGTCAGGTTGATGTCACTGGTGCCCGGGTGGTTGGTTTTGTTGTTGGGGGTGGTGTTGTCTGTTGGCGCATGGTTGCGAGAGGGTAGGCGGTAGGGCGATTTTTCTGTGAAAAATCAGGTTTCTTGCCTTCGGCGAGGATATTTCCGCCAATTCGAATTAGTTGTTCAGTTTTAGGCTGAATGTATCGTCTGCCCAGCCATCAATATTGTCACGGGCCCTGATCAGGACATTGTCCAGATCGCCGGGGATTGCAACGCCGGACAGGGAGCGGGTGAACGGCTGTTCGTTCACGTGGGGGTGTGCCAGTTCGCGAAACCCCAGGCGATTACCGTCCGGGTCCAGGACTTCCCAGCCGTCAGCGTAGTGGTCCCAGCCGGTGTCCGGGTGGCGCAGGGTTACTGAAAATGTCCAGCCGCCAGAACGGTTCTGGGCCTGAACGCCGATGATTTCAGGGGCCTCTGCCCACGTTGGAAGGGGAAGTATCAGTGCGGTGATAAGCGCCAGTATTTTTGATGTTGAGGTCATGTGGTTATGGTTTCACGAAACGGGCCAGTTGTCTTGTCACGTTTGTGTTGGCTGGGGCTTGTTGTTTCGTGAAATTGGTTTTATTTTATTACCAATACCACGCAGGAGTAACGTTCATGGATATGCCCACCCCGGACCCGGTTGTTTTGGCAAAAAAAGAAAGTCTGGTTCAGCGTCTGTTGTCGGTATTGCCGCCGGATGCGGTGGTTCATGATCCGGTTGAAACACGCGCCTATGAATGTGACGGGCTGGCTGCCTATAAATGCCCGCCGCTGGTCGCGGTTTTGCCCGGATCGACGGCTGAGGTTTCGGCCGTTTTGAAGATTTGCCATGACATGGGGGTGCCGGTGGTTCCGCGCGGGGCCGGTACGTCCCTGTCCGGGGGGGCGTTGCCCACGGCTGACAGTGTGATTTTGGGGGTCGCGCGTCTGAACGGGGTTTTGGAAACCGATTATGACAACCGCTTTATTCGGGTGCAGTCGGGGCGCACCAATCTGTCGGTGACAGGGGCGGTTGAAGAAAACGGGTTCTTTTATGCCCCTGATCCGTCGTCGCAACTGGCCTGTGCCATTGCGGGCAATATCGCGATGAATTCGGGCGGCGCCCATTGTTTGAAATATGGTGTGACCACCAACAACCTGCTGGGTGTCACCATGGTGATGATGGATGGCAGTGTGGTGGAAATTGGTGGTGCGCATCTGGATGCCGGGGGGCTGGATCTGTTGGGGTTGATCTGTGGGTCCGAGGGGCAGTTGGGTGTGGTTACAGAGGCCACACTGCGCATTTTGCCCAAGCCTGAGGGGGCGCGCCCGTTACTGATTGGTTTCAATTCAAGTGAGGTCGCCGGGGCCTGTGTGTCTGACATCATCCGCGCCGGGGTTTTGCCGGTTGCGATTGAATTTATGGACCGCCCGTGCATCCGCGCGACCGAGGCCTTTGCCAAGCCCGGATACCCCGATTGCGAGGCGCTACTGATTGTTGAAGTTGAAGGATCAGAGGCCGAGATCGATGCGCAGCTGGGGGTGATTGAAGATATTGCCCGCAGCCATGACCCGGTGGAACTGCGCGCATCAAAATCTGAGGATGAAAGCGCGCGTATCTGGCTGGGGCGCAAGTCGGCCTTTGGTGCGATGGGGCAGATCAACGATTATATGTGTCTGGACGGGACGATACCGGTGTCGTCGCTGCCCCATGTTTTGGGGCGCATTAGCGAGATGTCGGTTGAATATGGGCTGGATGTTGGAAACGTCTTTCATGCCGGTGACGGAAACATGCATCCGCTGATTTTGTATGATGCCAACAAGCCCGGCGATCTGGAGCTGTGCGAAGCATTTGGGGCTGATATTCTGAAATTATGTGTTGAGGTCGGTGGGTGCCTGACCGGTGAGCATGGGGTCGGTATTGAAAAGCGTGACCTGATGCCAAACCAATACGGCACGGATGATCTTGAGGTTCAGTTGGCGGTCAAGGATGTGTTTGATCCGGGGTGGTTGCTGAACCCGGCAAAGGTTTTTCCGCTGGATGTTACGCAATCCCGGCGGGGTGGGTGATGATGGGTGGTGCTGGACAAAAGGGGGCTGCCTGCCCCCTTTACCCCCGGGAGTATTTGACCAAAGAAAAAGGAGATGGCTGTGCTGAGGCCTGAAAGCGAAGCTGAGCTGAGTGAACTGGTTGCACAGGCTGCTGGCCCCCTGGCGGTGCAGGGCGGGGGCACCCGAATTGGTGCGCCGGCAAAAGACCATGTTGGTTTATCGGCCAGCGGTCTGAGTGGGATCACACTGTATGAACCGGGGGCCCTGACGATTGTCGTCGGGGCCGGCACACCCCTGGCCGAGGTTGAGGCCGCATTGGACGCAGAGGGTCAGCGTCTGGCGTTTGAGCCGATGGATCACCGGGGTTTATTGGGCCGTGTGGGTACGCCGACCATTGGTGGTGTTGTGGCTGGCAATGTGTCGGGGCCGCGCCGGGTATCTGTGGGGGCGTGCCGGGATTTTTTGTTGGGGGTTCGTTTTGTTGATGGACAGGGGCGGATCATAAAGAACGGTGGCCGGGTGATGAAGAATGTCACCGGCTATGATTTGGTTAAGTTGATGGCCGGTAGTTTTGGCACCCTTGGGGTGTTGAGTGAGGTTTCGCTGAAGGTGTTGCCAAAGACGGAAATGACAAATGTGCTGTGCATAACCGGCCTGACAGATCAGGACGGGGTTCGGGCGATGTCGCAGGCGTTGGGGTCGCCCTATGAATTGACTGGTGCAGCACATGCGCCGGTTGGCCCGGATGGCGAAGCGGCCACGGTGTTTCGTCTGGAAGGGTTTGAGAGTTCTGTTCAATATAGGGCCGGGAAACTGGCCGGATTACTGGGCAAATTTGGGCAGGTTGAAATTGAGACCGACCAGCAAAAAAACCAAAACCTTTGGCAGTGGTTTCGCGATGTGCGCCCCTTTCATGGGCAGGGTGGCGATGTTTGGCGGATTTCTGTGAAACCCACGGACGGGCCGGGTGTTGGCCACGCGCTGCAGGGCGCTGAATTAATCTATGACTGGGGCGGTGGTCTGGTCTGGGCGCAAACCAAGCCGGGTTTTGATGTTAGGACCCGGTTGCGGGAATTTCAGGGGCACGCCACATTGGTGCGGGCCAATGAGGCCACGTTGGCAAAATTTACGACATTTCAGCCGGAACCTGCGCCGATTGCAGCCATCACTGCCGGGTTGCGGGCCAGGTTTGATCCGCGTGACATATTAAATCCAGGGTTGATGGGATGACTGAATTATTAATTCCGGTGCTGATCGGGACGTTGATCTGCGCGCCAATTGCGTATGTTTTGACAGGCGTGGGGACAACCAAACTGTTGGGTTCCTTTGTTGTTGCCGCATTCGCGTGGGTTATGATTTTACTGGGCGGTGTCCTTTCACATTCTGCGCAGAATGATTGGTTTCTGGCGGGAATATTGTTTTTGTTCCTGATTGTTTCAGGCGCGACCTACCTGCCGGCGATGGTGGTTAGGTTTGTAATTTTTCGACCCGGAAAGACCATGTGGGGCGGTCTGCGATTGGCGATGTTAATCGTGGTTCTGACGGTTGCTTGTCTGTTGGTTCTTTTTCAAATCCTAGGTGGTGTGTGACGCTATGAAAACAGAATTCACACCAGACCAACTGCGTGACCCGGCGATTGAGCGCGCCAATGAAATACTGCGCGCCTGCGTACATTGCGGGTTTTGCACGGCAACCTGCCCGACCTATCAGATTTTGGGTGATGAGTTGGACAGCCCCCGAGGGCGAATTTATCTGATCAAGGATATGCTGGAAAATGGGCGGCCAGCGGATGCAAAGACGGTCAAACATATTGATCGCTGTCTTAGCTGTTTGTCCTGCATGACGACCTGCCCGTCGGGGGTGCATTATATGCATCTGGTTGATATGGCCCGCGCCCATATTGAAAAGACCTATAAGCGCCCGTTGATGGACCGATTGTTGCGCTGGACACTGGCGAAAATTCTGCCCTATCCGGGGCGGTTCAGGTTGGCGTTGCTGGGGGCAAAGATCGGGCGGCCCTTTCGGGTGCTGGTGCCCGATGCACGCCTGCGCGCGATGTTGGAAATGGCGCCGCGTCATATCCCCCCGGTTAGCCGCAATGATGATCCGCAGGTTTTTGCGCCGAAAGCCGCACGAAAGATGCGTGTGGCCCTGATGACGGGCTGTGCGCAAAAGGCGCTGAACACTGACATCAATGATGCCACCATTCGCCTGTTGCGCCGTTTGGGGTGCGAGGTGGTGATTGCGCGCGACATGGGGTGTTGCGGTGCGTTGGTTCACCACATGGGGCAAGAAGACGAAAGCCACGCATCGGCGGCGCGTAACATCAACGCCTGGATGGCCGAGGTAAACGGCGAAGGGCTGGACGCGATTGTGATTAACACATCCGGCTGTGGCACCACCGTGAAAGATTATGGTCATATGCTGCGAAACGGGCCGCTGGCGGGGGATGCGGCCACTGTTTCTGCGTTGGCGATGGACATTAGTGAACTGTTGGCAAAGCTGGGCCTGCCAGCGGCCGATATGGGGTTGCGCGTGGCCTATCACGCGGCCTGTTCATTGCAGCACGGTCAACAGATAAAATCTGCGCCCAAGGATTTATTAAAACGGGTTGGCTTTAATGTGGTTGAGCCGGAAAACAGCCACCTGTGCTGTGGGTCTGCGGGAACATATAACCTGATGCAGCCAGAAATTTCCGGCATTCTGAAACAGCGTAAGGTTACCACGCTGGAGGCCAAATCCCCCCAGATCATTGCCGCCGGAAATATCGGCTGTATGGTGCAGATCGGTAGTGGCACAAAGGTGCCCGTGGTCCACACGGTTGAATTGCTGGACTGGGCAACTGGTGGGCCAAAACCAAAGGGTTTATCCACTTTGGGGCCATAATTTAGCCTGATGTCAGGGGTACCCCTGCGGGATAGATTGAGGGGATTAATGGGATTTATCCGTGCCTTTGTGATGTTTGTGGTCTTGGGGTTCTCGCCTGTTTATGGGGGGGAAAGTTCGCCCCTGAAAAAGCTGCAAACCGGCAGTGATAGCCGTGGCTGGGAAGCAGTCGGGCGGCTGAACTTTGGTGGGCGTGCCTTTTGCACCGGTGCGCTGATTGCGCCTGATCTGGTTTTGACGGCGGCCCATTGCCTGTTTGAAAAGGGCAGCGGGCGCCAGTATGGGGCCGGTGAAATTGAATTTCTGGCAGGCTGGCGCAATGGCCGCGCCAATGCCAAGGCCCGGGTTCGCCGGGCCATTGCGCACCCAAATTTTGAATATCAGCAAGACAACCGCGTAACCCGCGTGGCCTATGATCTGGCGCTGCTACAGTTGGAACGGCCGATCCGCAAGCTGTCAATCACGCCCTTTGCAACAGAGGTACGCCCCAGAAAAGGTGCCGAGGTTGGTGTGGTTTCATATGGCCGTGGCCGGGCCGACAGCCCGTCATTGCAAGAAGTCTGTTATGTGCTTGCGCGTCGTTCTGGTACGCTGGTTTTGTCGTGCGAAGCGGACTTTGGATCATCGGGCGCGCCGATTTTTACGCTGGATGACGAAGGTAAGGCACGAATTGTTTCGGTGATTTCCGCCAAGGCAGAGATTAGCGGGCGGAATGTGTCCCTTGGCACGCGGCTGGAAAAACCGCTGGCGGATTTGCAGGCGTTGATGGCCAACGCCAAAGATGCGCCCGAGCAGGAACAAAAAGAACAACAGGTATCCGGTGTGCGGGTTCTGAAACTTGGGGGTGCCGGCAGTGGCGCCAAGTTTGTGCGGCCATGAATATCAGAGTGATCATTTCAATTGCGGTACTGTCCTGTCTGATGACTGGCGCCGGTCTGCGCGCGCAGGACAGCCCGTTAAAGGCGCTTGATAGCTGGGGGCTTGGCCACGGTTGGGAAGGTGTTGGCCTGCTGAACGTTGAAGGGCGTTCAACCTGCACCGGCGTTATGATCCGGCCTGATCTGGTGCTGACGGCGGCCCATTGTCTGTATGATATCAAAACCGGCGAACGGGTTGATCCCCGGCGCGTGGAATTTCGTGCCGGGTGGCGTAACGGCAAAGCAATTGCGCGCCGAATGGGTAAGGCCGCGGTGGTGCATGAAAAATTTTCTGACAGCCCGAAACTATCCGCCCGCCAGATTAGAAATGATGTGGCTGTGTTACAGTTGGCAGACCCGATCCTGTCAACCCATGCGCTGCCATTTAAAGCCAACGGCAGGGTGAAAGAAGGCAACCAGATCAGCGTTGTTTCCTTTGGGGCGGGGCGCAATAATGTCGCGTCCCGGCAGCGGGCCTGTGATGTGCTTGAAGCAAATGACGGGGTGTTGGCAATGTCGTGCGATGTTGTGCCCGGATCATCCGGCGCGCCAGTTTTTGCGCAACGGCAGGGGCGACAGGAAATTGTTTCACTGGTATCGTCCCTTGGGTTCATTGATGGAAAACCAATGTCATTCGGTATGGATTTGCAAAAACCACTGGCGGATGTTCTGAATGAT
>DAOURA010000091.1 GCA_030625325.1 Marinosulfonomonas sp. | reverse complement strand
CCCATGAAATCAAGCGAACTAACGCCCTTGCCTTCCAGATGGGCGGCCATGGTGACAACCGCGCCAACGGTGACGATACCGGTGCCCCCGACCCCGGCGATCACAAGGTTTGTGCGGTCCTGATATTGCGCCGGATCGGGTTCGTTCAGGTTGGCGGCGTGGGCCAGCAAATCGTCGCGGCGCGCGCTGTCGCCATCACTTTTCAGCAATTGCGCATCTTCAACGGTGACAAAGGCCGGGCAATACCCGTTCAGGCAGGTGAAATCTTTGTTGCAGGTGGACTGATCAATGGCCCGTTTAACCCCAAACGGGGTTTGCACCGGAACGATCGACAAACAGTTGGAAACAGCCGCGCAATCGCCGCAACCTTCGCAGACGTCTTCGTTGATAAACACAAAACGATCCGGGGTTTGCGCCGGGTCCTTTTTGCGCAGGCGACGTTTTTCGGCGGCGCACATCTGGTCATAGATCAGGACCGAAACGCCCTTGTGTTCGCGCAGTTCGCGCTGAAGCTGTTCCATTTCACCGCGATCATGGAATGTCACACCAGCGGGCATGTCGCCGCGCCCAAAGCGGGAAATATCGTCACTGACCAGTGCAACACGGCCAACGCCTTCGGCCATGACCTGACGCGCGATGCTTTCGGGGGTCAGATCGCCATCCATCGGCTGACCACCGGTCATGCCAACAGCCGCGTTATACAGCAGTTTATAGGTGATGTTTACATTTGCCGACACCGCCTGACGGATCGCCAGCAGCCCTGAATGGTAATAGGTGCCGTCGCCCATGTTTTGAAACACATGCCCGTCACCGGTAAAGGGCGCGCGCCCAACCCAGTTGGCCCCTTCGCCACCCATATGGATCAGCCCCTGGGTGGAACGACCCATCCAGCTGGCCATCACATGACACCCCACCCCGGCCAGCGCGACCGAACCTTCGGGCACCTGTGTGGATGTATTATGCGGGCACCCGGAACAGAAAAACGGCATCCGCCCGCCAATTTCAAACTTGCTTTGGGTAAATTCCTGTTCCGGGGGTTTATTATCACCCAGACCGGAATATGCCGGGTTCAGGGCACTGATGCGCTGACGCAGATAGGGCAATAACAGTGAGGGCGACAGTTCACCCTGTTTTGGGATGAACGGATCACCTTTGTCGTCTTCTTTGCCAACAATTGTCGGGCGTTCGCCGTCGGGCAGGTTAAACAGAATATCGCGCAGTTGCAATTCAACAAAGGAACGTTTTTCTTCCACCACGATGATTTCTTCGAAACCCCGTGCAAATTTGGATATCGATTTACGGGCCAACGGATAGGACAGGCCGATTTTCAGAACCGTGATCCCCAGTTCATTGGCGCGGGTTTCATCAATGCCCATGTCTGACAACGCGCCCATAACGTCAAAATGTGCCTTGCCGGTGGTGACAATTGCCAAACGGGGTTTTGGCGGGGTGAAAATCTGTTCGTTCAGATCGTTAGCTTCGATAAAGGCCTGAATGGCCCAGTATTTGTGGAAATTACGTTCTTCCAGAATGGCGCCAACCGAATTGGGCCACTGATTGTGCAGGCCAATGGCAGGGGGGGTATAGTCCGGGGTTTTCAGGTCAAGGGTTTCGTCAATATCAACGCTGCGCCCGCTTTCAACCGTTTCAGAGGCGGTTTTGAACCCCACCCAGGCCCCCGAAAACCGCGAGAGGGCAAAGCCATAAAGGCCGAATTTCACATATTCATTGACACATGCGGGGTTCAAAATTGGGATTGGCAGACTCATCAATGCCTGTTCGGACTGGTGCGGCATGGCCGATGAAATACAGCCGTGGTCATCGCCAAACACCACCAGAACGCCACCATTTTTGGAACTGCCCAATGCGTTTGCGTGTTTTAGGGCATCAAGGGAACGGTCAACCCCTGGCCCCTTGCCGTACCAGATGGAAAACACCCCATCGACGGTGGCATTTGGATCGCGCTCTACCTCTTGGGTGCCGATGATGGCGGTGGCGGCCATGTCTTCATTTACGGCGGGCAGGAATTTTATGTCTTCGGATTTCAACAGATCTTCGGCCTGCCAGAGCGTGCGATCAAGGGCCGCCAGCGGCGAACCACGATAACCCGTGACAAAGCCCGCAGTGTTCAGCCCGTTCGCCCGGTCAAGCCGGCGCTGCACCAGCGGCAGACGCACCAGCGCCTGAATGCCGGTCATGAAAACCTGTTGCGCCGTTTCGCTGTAACGGTCGTTCAGTTCGTATTGGGCATCAAACTGGGTGTTGTTTTTTGGAATGTCATTCATTGGTCTGGTGTCCATTGATCCGGTGTTTTGATGTCTAAATCAGGGGCGGCAAGGCCATGCAGGGCAAAGCCAAAATAGGTTTCAACGATTTCATCGATGGAAATATCCTTGGACGGGTCAAACCAGCGTGACAGCCAGTTGCACATGCCCAAAATCGCAAACGCCACCAGTTTTGGTTTCGGCCCAGCGCGAAATTCACCAGCCTTCTGGCCCTGTTCCACCAGTTCGGCCCACAGGTTGGAATAGTCGTTCCAAACCCGGCGCAGTTCACCGAATTTTTTGTCTGCCCCAAGAAAATGGTCTTCGCGCAGGGCGACGGTCATTTCCAGATAACCGGGGTTAAAGCTTTGTAAATGGCCACGGATTGCGTCGTGCAATTTATCGGCAAAGGGTCGGTTGGAATGGACGATGTTGCGCAGGTTGACCAGCAATGAATGGCTTTGGGGCAGGATAATCTCGGCCAGGATTTCCTGACGCCCCTTGAAATAATAATAGATTGCTTCGCGTTTTATGCCGACCGCTTTGGCAATGTCTTCAACCGAAGTCTGGGTGACACCCTGACGTTCAAATACCTCGGTTGCGCGGCGCAATATTTCGCTTCGTCGTCCCATTCAGGTGGTCCATCGGTTGGTTCACAAACCCGCCAGTCACGTCAGGATGACGCGCACGGGATAAACGGACCATATGAGCAAGCCAATGATAAGGCAATTGGTTTTGACGAATTGTATATCTGGTATTTACAGACCTGTAAAAAATAGATACGGTTTTATAAATGCTTTAAAATATGGCTTATTGTACACTTTTTGTACGCAAGCACCACCCGATAAGGGTACTATTTTACGGTGTGTAATGCTGCAAGGCTGATAATTAGGGGTAAAGAATGGCAATTTCACCACCAGATATGATCGGCAGGGAATACGATGTGTTCACCGTGGATGTGGAAAAGGGGCGCATTGCCCAGTTCGCGCGCGCCATTGGCGAAGACAACCCGATTTATTTTGACGATGTCGCCGCAAGGGGTGCCGGGTATCGCGGTATTCCGGCCCCATTGACCTTTCCCTATACCATCACACTGGACGCCGGGCAGTCGTTTAATGTGCTTGATGACATGGGCGTGCCCAAGACAAAAGCGGTGCATGGCGCGCAGGGCTTTACCTATCACGCGGATATCTGCGCGGGCGACACCATCACCGGCCAGCAAAAGGTGGTGGATGTATTTGACAAGAAAAACGGCGCCCTGATCTTCATCATCACCGACACCAAACTAAGCAATCAGGACGGTGTGCATGTGGGTGATCTGCATTCAACCATCGTTGTAAGGAACACCTGAGCCATGGCAAATAACCCGACATTTTCCGATATCGAAGTGGGCGCAGAAATTCCCGCCCTAAGTCGCGGCCCGATAAGCCGCACCGATCTGGCGTTGTTTGCCGGGGCATCGGGGGATCACAACCCGATCCATCTGGACGACGCCGAGGCAAAGGCCGGTGGCCTGCCCGGTGTGATTGTGCATGGCATGTTGATGATGGCGGTTCTGGGCCAGTCCCTGAGTGGCTGGGTGGCACAATCACGCGTTCGCGCCTTTTCCAACCGTTTTGCCGCTATGGCGGCGCCCGGTGACACGATCACCTGTAGCGGTAAGGTTACCGCCAAGCGTCAGGAAGGCGGCGAAAACCTGGTTGATCTGGAAATTATCGCCCAGAACCAAAAGGGTGATGTATTGTTAAAGGGTGACGCAACCGTCGCGCTGGACGCTTAAACCGGATCGGAGAACGCCACATGTCCTATAAAGCTGAAATACCCTATGGTGCCTATTGGTCCACGCCGTTTTCGCGCTGGCAGGGGTCACTGGCGGGGCTGCATTCGGTGCGTTTGGCGGCCCATGTCACCAAGGGTGAACTGGCGCGGCGCGACATTGATCCGGCGCAGTTTGATTTTGGCGTTCTGGGCACATCTGTGCCGCAAAAGCATTCATTTTACGGGCTGCCGTGGCTGGGCGCGATGGTGGGGGCGCATAACGCGGCTGGTCCCAGCATCGGGCAGGCCTGCGCGACCAGTGTGCGCTGTGTGCTGACCGGGGCGCAGGAAATTGAAACCGGCAACGCCGATGCGGCGCTGTTGGTGGCCTGTGATCGCACATCAAACGGCCCCCATATCTATTACCCCGCCCCGTCCGGCCCCGGTGGCACCGGTGACAGCGAAGACTGGGTTATGGGCAATTTTTCATGTGACCCGAACGGACGTCACGCCATGGTTGTGACGGCTGAAAATGTCGCCGCGCGCCACGGGATAACAACCGCCGAGCAGCACGAAGTCGTGCTGCGGCGCACCGAACAGTACCGCGCCGCACTGGCGAACGACCGTGCGTTTCAGCGCCGTTATATGGTGTCGCCGTTTGATGTACCGACGCCAAATTTCCGCAAAACCGCAACCACGCTGGACGGTGACGAAGGTATCACCCTGTCCACCGCCGAAGGCTTGGCGCGACTGCGCCCGGTGGTTGAGGGGGGCAGCGTTACCTTTGGTGGCCAGACCCACCCCGCCGACGGCAACGCCGCGATCATCATGGCGACCCCCGAAAAGGCGCGCGAGATGAGCACCGACAAATCCATCCGCATTCGCGTGCTGGGCTTTGGGTCTGCGCGCGCCGAAATGGCCTATATGCCCGAGGCGGTTGTGCCCGCAGCGCAAAAGGCCCTGAAGGCCGCCAATCTTACAATCGCCGATATGGACGCGATCAATTCGCACAATCCGTTTGCGGTAAGTGACATCCTGTTTGCCCGCGAAACCGGGGCCGATTTGGACAAAATGAACAACTATGGCTGTTCACTGATCTGGGGGCACCCGCAGGGACCCACAGGCATGCGATCAGTGATTGAACTGATCGAAGAACTGGCGATCCGGGGTGGCGGTTACGGGTTATTCGAAGGCTGCGCGGCCGGTGATACGGCGATGGCAGTTGTCATTCAGGTAAGTGACGGCTGATGGATATTTCCGCATGGATAGATAGGCATGGGGGCTTTACGCCTGACAAGCATGCGATCTGCTATGGGGACAGTAAAATCACCTATGGGGAACTGGCGGCGCGCATTGGGGCGACGGCCTGGGTTCTGCAAAACGAATTTGGCGTCGCACGGGGGGATCGGGTTGCCTTTTTGGGGCTGAACCACCCGGACGAAATAGTCTTATTATTTGCCTGCGCGCGCCTTGGGGCAATTTTGATGCCGATGAACTGGCGCCTTGAGGGGCCAGAGCAACGCGCGGTCATGGCGGATTGCACGCCCAAAGTTTTGTTTGCTGATGCAGGGTATTTACCCCGTGGCCAGCAAATACTGGACGCTAAAATCACCCGTCTGGTTGGTGTCGGCCCCTGCCCCGATGGCATGATCACGCTGAATGATCTGTTGGCATCTGGCGGGTCTGTTGATCTGGCCGATGGTCAGGGTGGCGAAGATGACCCGGTTTTGATCTGCTATACATCCGGGGCAACGGGGCGGCCCAAGGGGGTTGTCCTTCGTCAAAAAGCCTTGCAGGCCAATGCGTTAAACAGCCGCCATATGCATGGGATGGGGTCGGATGATGTGGTGCTGACCACATTGCCGCTGTTTCATGTGGGGGGGATGAATATCCAAAGCACCCCGGTTTTATATTGCGGCGGCACGTTGGTGTTGCACCCGGCATTTGATGTGGATGCAACCTTTAACGCCCTGCCCGAACACGGTATTACCCTGACGGTTCTGGTGCCCGCGCAGATTTCGGCAATGATGGATGATAATCGCTGGAACAGCGACACCCTGTCTGGTTTGCGGATGATTTCAACCGGATCAACCCTGGTGCCACGCGCCCTGATCCGGGATGTGCATAAGGTTGGTGTGCCGCTGATACAGGTTTATGGCTCAACCGAGACATGCCCCGTGGCCACGTACCTGACGGCGCAGGATGCGCGCGCAAACGAAGGGTCTGGCGGGCGGGCCGCGATGCATTGCGAAATTCGTATTGTCGATGATGCCGGTCGCGATGTGCCCGCGCAGGGGCACGGCGAAATTCTGGTGCGCGGTGACAATGTGATGGACGGGTACTGGAATGCGCCCAAGGCCACGGCCGATGCCCTTGTTGATGGCTGGTACAGGACCGGTGATATCGGCTGGGTTGATGGCGCCGGATTTCTTTATGTGGACGACCGCAAAAAGGATATGATCATCACGGGTGGCGAAAACGTGTACCCCGCCGAGGTGGAAAATATACTGATTGAAGCCCCTGATATTTCAGAGGTGGCCGTGGTCGGACAGGCAGACGAAAAATGGGGCGAGACCATCGTTGCCGTTGTCGTTTTGGCCAAGGACAGCACAATGGGCATGGACGATTTGGTGGCCCTGCTGCACGGGCGACTGGCCCGTTACAAGCACCCGCGCCGGGTTTTGTTTATAGACGCCTTGCCACGCAACGTCATGGGCAAGGTCCAGAAAAATGAATTACGCCAACTGGTTAGTGAACCAGACGGCACAAAAAATGCAACTGAAGGAGCGGCAAGTTGAGCGCAAAGATTGGCATCGATGTGGGCGGCACATTCACCGACTTTTATTATGTTGGTGATGATGGTGTGCCCCATATTCACAAAACCCTGTCCACCCCGCAGGATCCATCCATTGCCGTTGTGCAGGGCTTAAGTGAACTGGCCCAAAGCCGTGAAACACCGATGGACCTAAAGGATTTCGTTGGTAACATTGAAACCATTGTGCACGGCACCACCGTGACCACCAACGCCACCCTGACGCGCACCGGCGCAAAATGTGGGCTGATCACCACCGCCGGGCTGCGTGACGCGCTGGAAATGCGCCGTGGCATCCGCGAAGAACAATACAACAATCAGTTCACCAACGTGAAACCGCTGGTGGATCGTTACCTGCGCAAGGGCGTCACCGGACGCCTTGACCGCAATGGCAAAGAGGTGGACGCCCTAAGTCTGGATGACGTGCAGGCGGCGATTGACGAATTTCGCGCCGAAGATGTGCAGGCCGTTTCAATCTGTTTCATGAACGCCTTTGCCAACCCCGCCCATGAACAGGCGGCGGCCGAACTGGTGCGCCGGGAAATGCCCGACGCCTATCTGACGGTTTCCACCGATCTGTTGCCGACGATCCGTTTTTATGAACGCGTCAGCACGACCGCGCTAAACAGCTATGTCGGCCCAATATTAAGCAACTATATTGATCGCCTGCAAAGCCGCCTGAAGGATGCGGGCTTTGACGGTGTCCTGCTGATTATGCAGTCGAACGGCGGCGTGATGGCCCCCAAACTGGCGCGCGACAAGGCCGCACTGACCCTGTTGTCGGGGCCTGCTGCCGGGCCGGGTGCCGGGTTGGCCTATGTGCGTGCCCATGATCAGGACAAATGTATTGTTGTCGATATGGGTGGCACCAGTTTTGAGGCCGCGTTGGTCGATGGCAGCCCTGTCATGGTTAACGAAGGTTATATTGATCGCCACCGTCTGGCCCTGCCGATGCTGGGCATTCACACCATTGGCGCGGGTGGTGGTTCAATCGGTTGGATTGACGAAGGTGGGTTGCTGCGCATGGGCCCACAAAGTGCCGGTGCTGCCCCCGGCCCCGTGGCCTATGGCAAGGGCGGCACCCTGCCCGCCTGTACTGACGCCGATCTGGTGCTGGGCTATCTGAACCCGGAATTCTTTGCCGGTGGCAAAATGGTGCTGGATATACAGGGCGCGCGTGACGCCATTGAAACAGAGGTGGCCAAGCCCCTTGGCATGACCATTGAACAGGCCGCCGCCGG
>DAOURA010000047.1 GCA_030625325.1 Marinosulfonomonas sp. | reverse complement strand
ACGCTTGCGCAAACGCTATCTTGACCCCCATGAACGTAAACGGGCGGCCCGATCGGCCGTATAGAACTTTTAGCGCTCCGCGCGGGGGATATTTAGGCCAATTCGAGTTGGTTTAAATATCCTCGCCGAAGGCAAGGTTTCCCATCGGGGCAGTCTTAAATCTGTTCGCGGTTATCGGCGTTGTCTATTCAGTAGTTTCGATGACCATCAGCTCGCGTTCACTTGCGCCTTTGGAAAATGACAGCGCTTCCTGATAGCGGGCGGAATGATAACAGGCTTCGGCATCTTCAACTGACGCAAACCTGGCCACGACATTGCGCGGGCGTTCTTTGCCTTCAAATTGTATGAAACGCCCGCCACGGGCTATAAATTCACCACCATGTTCCGTAACCGCGACTGTCGCGATCGCCACGTATTTCATATACGCTTCTTCATCTGTCACTGTCACATGTGCTATCCATAACGCGCCCATATCAGCCCCCTATTACCAATTCTGCTGCCTTGATTGCAGCCTTTGCATTATCTGCGTTTTGGCCGCCGCCCTGTGCCATATCAGGGCGGCCACCGCCACCTTTACCGCCAAGTTCAGCCACCGCCGCACGCACGATATCCACCGCCGACACCTTGGCGGTTATGTCGTCGGTAACCCCCGCCGCAACGGCCGCCTTACCGCCTGTATCAGCAATAAGAAGGACCACCCCGGATTTAATTTGTGTTTTATGATCATCAATCAATGCCGGCAAATCCCGGCCACTTACGCCTGACAGGGCCTTAGCAACGAAGTTTATCCCATTGATAACTTTAACATTATCGCTTCCATCACCAGACCCACCTGCCATTGCAAGTTCCCGGCGCAGTTGACCGACCTCATTTTGCAGGGATTTGCGTTCATCCATCAGGCTGGTCACCCGTGCGACAACGTCACTGGCTGGGGTTTTCAGGGCCGTGCAAATATCGGACACCCGATCCGTCTCCGCTTGCAAATAGTTCAGTGCCGCATTGCCTGTTAACGCCTCAATCCGGCGCACGCCAGCACTTGAGGCACTGTCACCCAGAACAACACACAGCCCGATATCCCCGGTGCGTTTAACATGGGTGCCACCGCATAATTCGATCGAATAGGTCTGACCATCCAGCCCCTTACCGGTTTGGGCCTGGCCCATGGACACCACCCGAACCTCATCGCCATACTTTTCACCAAACAACGCCTGCGCGCCCAGATCACGGGCATCGTCCGGCGTCATAATGCGGGTTTCAACCGGGGTATTTTGGCGGATGTATTCGTTTACATCGGCGGAAACCTTGCGCAGTTCATCACTGCTAAGGGCCTTGCCGTGGGAAAAATCAAACCTAAGCCGGTCCTGCGCATTAAGTGAGCCACGTTGCGCGACATGTTCACCAAGGGTATCGCGCAATGCCTCATGCAGCAGGTGCGTGGCCGAATGGTTGGCGCGGATCGCCCCCCTGCGGTCATGGTTAACGGTCAATTCCACACCGTCCCCGGCGCGAATCTCCCCGTTCGACACGGTGCCGATGTGGATGAATATGCCGGCAGCCTTACGGGTATCGGTAATGTCTATGCTGCCACCATCGGCAGCCAAAACACCGGTGTCCCCGACCTGCCCGCCACTTTCAGCATAAAACGGCGTTTGGTTAACCATAATCTGAACCTGATCACCCTTTTGGGCAACATCCACAGGCGCGCCGTCTTGCAGGATTGCAAGAACCTGCCCCTCTGCCTGCTCAGTTTCATAACCAAGGAATTCCGTGGCACCATGTTTTTGGGCCAGATCAAACCAGATAGTCGCATCAGCCGTTTCGCCCGACCCGGCCCAGGCAGCGCGCGCTTTGGTTTTTTGTTCTGCCATCGCAGTTTCAAAACCGCTCACGTCCACTGTGCGGTTCTTTTCACGCAGGGCATCCTGTGTCAGATCCAGCGGGAAACCAAATGTATCATATAGCTTAAATGCTGATGCGCCCGGCAGCTCTGCCCCATCCGGCAGTTGCCCCAGTTCGTCGTCCAGCAGGCGCAAGCCCCGATCAAGGGTGGTTTTGAACCGCGTTTCTTCCAGTTTCAGGGTTTCTTCGATTACCACCTGCCCGCGGCGCAGTTCCGGGTAAGCTTGGCCCATTTGCGACACAAGCGCGCCGACCAGTTGGTGCATAACCGGATCTTTTGCGCCCAAAAGATGGGCATGGCGCATTGCGCGCCGCATGATCCGACGCAAAACGTACCCACGCCCTTCATTTGATGGTAAAACCCCCTCGGCAATCAGAAACGATGTGGATCGCAGGTGATCAGCAATCACCCGAAGGTGTACATTTGCGGGGCCGTCGGGGTCTTGGCTGGTAACACTCGCGCTGGCCTCAATCAGGGCGCGCATCAAATCAGTATCATAATTGTCGTGTTTGCCCTGTAGCAGGGCGCCAATGCGTTCCAACCCCATACCGGTATCAATTGACTGATTTGGCAATGCTTCAAGGCGGCCATCTTCGAATTGTTCATTCTGCATGAACACCAGGTTCCAGATTTCAATAAACCGGTCGCCATCTTCATCGGGGGAACCGGGGGGGCCACCGGGAATATGATCGCCGTGATCATAAAAAATCTCGGTACAAGGGCCGCAAGGGCCTGTTGGCCCCATGCGCCAGAAATTATCATCTGTGGGGATGCGGATGATGCGATCATCCGGCAGGCCAGCCACCTTTTTCCAGATATTGGCGGCCTCATCATCGGTATGGTAAACTGTGACCAACAATCGGTCTTTGTTGATCTCAAATTCTTTGGTCAACAATTCCCAGGCAAAGGGAATGGCGTCGGATTTGAAGTAATCGCCAAAGGAAAAATTGCCCAGCATTTCAAAAAACGTATGGTGGCGCGCAGTATATCCAACATTGTCCAGATCGTTGTGCTTACCCCCGGCGCGCACACATTTTTGCGACGTGGTGGCGCGTTTATAGTCGCGGGTTTCAACGCCGGTGAACAGGTTTTTGAATTGCACCATGCCCGAGTTTACAAACATCAGGGTCGGATCATTTCGTGGCACCAAGGGTGAACTATCGACCACCTCGTGTCCGTTTCGCTCAAAATAATTCAGGAAGGTTGAGCGGATATCATTCAGGCTGGCCATTGTCGGGGTATCTTTCGAAACGGAAATTCAGGTTCAATATCGTTTATCCCCCTGATCTTGGCCTGTCCACCGCAACAAAAGGCCGGGCTGCAATAGCCCGGCCTTTTCATAGTATTTTCCGGTTGAAAAACTATTTTTCCAGCAACGAAGCGTCTTCTTCTTCCGGGTCGGGCTTGCCCTCATAATCAAAGTCTAAACCATGGGCCGCGCGAATTTTATCTTCTATATCTAGTGCTATACGGGGGTTTTCACGCATATAAGTTTTGGCATTTTCACGGCCCTGCCCGATCCGTTCATCCCCATAGGAATACCAGGAACCTGATTTTTCAACGATCCCGGCCTTAACGCCCAGATCTATCAGTTCGCCGTTTTTGGAAATACCTTCCCCGTACATGATGTCAAACTCAACCTGCTTAAAGGGCGGGGCGACTTTGTTTTTCACCACCTTCACGCGGGTTGCGTTCCCAACAATTTCATCACGATCCTTGATCGCACCAATTCGCCGGATGTCCAAACGGACAGATGAATAAAACTTTAGCGCATTGCCACCCGACGTGGTTTCCGGGCTGCCGAACATGACGCCGATTTTCATACGAATCTGGTTGATGAAAATAATGCTACAGTTCGATTTGGAAATAGACCCGGTCAGTTTACGCATTGCCTGACTCATCAAGCGGGCCTGGGCGCCGACCTGATGGTCACCCATATCGCCCTCAATTTCCGCCTTTGGGGTCAATGCGGCCACAGAATCGATCACAATCATGCTAACGGCGCCAGAGCGCACCAGCGTATCAGTAATTTCCAGCGCCTGTTCACCGGTGTCGGGCTGCGAAATCAACAGTTCGTCCAGATTGACACCCAGGTTTTTAGCATACAGCGGATCAAGGGCATGTTCCGCGTCCACAAAGGCGCAAATACCGCCCTTTTTCTGTTCTTCTGCAATACAGTGCAGCGTCAGCGTGGTTTTACCCGAGCTTTCCGGCCCATAAATTTCGGCCACCCGCCCCTTTGGAAGGCCGCCAATCCCAAGGGCAATGTCCAGCCCAAGGGAGCCGGTTGAAGTTGATTCAATCTCAGCTATGGGGTTATCACCGCCAAGCTTCATGATTGAACCTTTGCCAAATTGCCGTTCGATCTGGGCCAGCGCCGAATCGAGCGCCTTTTGTTTTCCACTATCGCGCTTATTTGTCATTTCAAAAATATCTGCCGTAGCCATTGTTCGCTTCCTTATTCCACACCCTGCCTTGGGCAGCAACGTTGCTTTTGTTCACTTCTTGTTCTTATTTTTCTTTATGGGACCAAAAAGAGAACATATCAAGAAAATTATTTATATGTGAACTTCTCAATTCAAGGTTAATGAATGGTTTATTAAAGACGACTTATAGGAAGATAACTGTAAACAGGGATTGTTCAGGCGGTTTTCACCGAAATCCAACGTGGGAATACACTCAGTGGATTTGTCCCTGCACCGTGGCCGTCAATTCACCCAGGGAAAATGGCTTGGGCAGAAATACAGAATTGGGAATCCTGGCCTGCTGTTCAGAAAAACTGTCCTCTGCGTAACCCGATACAAACACCACCCGAACACCGGGCCTGTCCTTCAGGGCCTTGGCAACCCAGCTTGGGCCATCCATGCCCGGCATAATCACATCTGTCACAAAGACATCAATGTTTAACGACGGGTCTTCCAGGGTATGCAGGGCTTCTTCTGCATTTTCAGCCTCAAGAACCGTGTAGCCGCGCATTTTAAGCGCACGGGCGGCAAAGGCACGAACCGGGGCTTCATCCTCTACCAATAAAACCACACCACCAGATTTATGCGTCATGGATTTTGCAGGCACTGGTTGCTGTTTGACCTCGGCTGGGGCGACATCTGTGGTCACCGGGAAATACAGCGTAAAACTGGTGCCCTTGCCCTGCTCACTTTCAGCGAAAATATAGCCACCGGTCTGCTTAACAATCCCATAGGCCATCGACAGCCCCAAACCGGTGCCTTCCCCGGTACGTTTAGTTGTAAAAAAAGGTTCAAAAATTTTGGGCAGCCGGTCTGGCCGTATGCCCACACCATGGTCCTTAACCGTAACGACAACATAGTCACCCGCAGGGATCACCGCGCGCTCAATTTCGCGGGGCTCCAACAGGTTTTCCTGTCTGGTTTCAATCTTGATTTCACCGCCATCTGGCATCGCATCGCGGGCATTAACCACTAAATTCATGATCACTTGCTCAAGCTGGCGCTTGTCGGCCCTGATAGAAGGCAACACCGGATCATGCGATAGCAACAGGGATACCTTTTCCCCAACCAGCCGGTTTAACAGATGGGTCAGATCATCCAGCGTTTCACGAATATCGACAATTTCCGACTTTAGGGTCTGTTTTCGTGAAAACGCCAGCAATTGACCAACCAGACTGGCCGCGCGGTTTGCATTTTGATTAATCTGGATCAGATCGCCATATTCAGGGTCTTCTTTGTCATGTCGCAGCAGCAACAGATCACAGTGACCACTGATCGCCGTTAGCAAGTTATTGAAATCATGGGCAACACCACCGGCAAGCTGACCAATCGCCTGCATTTTCTGGCTTTGAACAAACTGGGCCTCAAGGGTTTTTAGTTTGGTGGCATCATTCAGAACCATCACAAGTGACGTTTCCCCACTTTCTATGACGGCTGTCAAAGTGATTTGCAAAAATACATCCTTTGAGTGACGCGAGGCCCGAACAAATTCTGAATGCATTTCACCGGGGTTATCTGCTGCCTGCGCCAACCAGTCCGTGACTGAGCGGCCAAGCCCCTCTACCAAAATCCCCAGTGTTTCACCGGCAACATTTTTAACCCCCAACAAATCACGGGCAAGTTTGTTGCAGAACTTAATTTCACCATCCGGGGCAACCTTTATCAGCGGGACTGGCAAGGTTTCAAAGGGTTGACCCGGGGCCGGTAAAATTGCGGGGGTTTCAGCCGAGGGCAGCAGAAAAATTTCCTGACGGCCCGCGCTTCCCATGACAATAGAAACCTGCATCAGCACCAGTTTTTCCATGCTGGTAATTTCATGTATCTGGCCAGATCTTAATGGTAAATCATTGAAAACCTGGTCCAGCCTGGAAACCCGCCGACCGACCAGGCGGCGCATAGCTTCATTCATGAAAAGGACTGTGCCGGTTTTACTGGCCGTCATCATCGGCAGGCTGATTTCCTCGGGGGATCGCCCGTTCTGCGGCCGTTCAAGAATGTCCTCCAGCCGCCACAGGAATCTTTGATCACCCATATGGTGTACCGAAAGGCGCATATGACCACGGCGCACGACAACATCTTCGCTGGCTATGCCTTTTACCTGCGCCTTGTTTTGCAGGCGAAACAGCGTTGCAGCAGGTGATGCAAAAAGGTCCCCAAGGACACTAATCAGGGTTATCTGGGTTGCCCCATCAAAACGTGCAACCGCCGCCCTGTTACCATAGGAAATATTCCCTTCTGGGTCTGATATTAAACTTGGTGATGCATCAAATTCAACAAAACTTGCGATAGTGTCAAATAACCTCAAGCGTGCACGACGGTCACGACGTATGAGATGATAGATGATTATGCATGCTGCCAGCAAAGTCGAACCAACAGTAAGTACAGCCAAACCTAATTTAGGGTTGGGGATATACAGGGACAGACCAATTACCGTAATTGACAAAGCCAATAGCAGGCCCAGTTTAGGGGCGAGCTGCACGGCCTTTTCGGTCATTAAATGGCGGGAAATCGCGGGATGTGACACCCAATACTCCGATATAGATTCTACACATCCCCATTTCGCACCAAAATGCTTAACCGGCAGTTAAGCATAACAAATACTACCTAGGATTGTGTTGCACCATACCTACGCACGCCTTAACAATGCAACGAAAAAGCCGTCCCCACCATCCAGCGGTGTCAACTGGTGGGACTTTTCAAGTGCCCAACCGGGGTTTGCCCCCAGAAAGCCATTGATTTGTAATGAATTTTCCTGATTGAAAACTGAACATGTCACATAGGCCAAATAGCCCGTTTCAGACACCATGCCCGACGCCTGTTGCAGGATTTCCGCCTGTATTTGGCACAATTCATCCAACCTGTCGGGTGTCAGGTTCCATTTTGCATCGGGTGAACGCCGCCACGCGCCACTGCCCGAACAGGGCGCATCGCACAGCACCAGATCAAATATCTGCCCGCTCAACTCATCAGTTTCGGCCGTTTCGATCTTTACACCAGAGCGTGTGGCGCGGACCGGAAAATCGGCCATGCGCTTGGGGTCTGTATCATGTGCCAGCAGTGAAATATTGGCCCGCGCCGCCATTGCCAGCGCCTTACCCCCGCCACCGGCACAGTAATCCAGCACCCTTTGGCCGTCCTGCAGGGGCAGATAGTCAACCACCGCTTGCGATCCGGCATCCTGAAGTTCAACCAACCCGTCCTTATAGGGGGCGCTTTGTGCCACCCGGCGGGGATTTTTTGTAATCTCTAATGCGGATTTGGACAGGGGGTGTGGCTGGGCGGTCACGTCCAGTTCTGCCAATAGTTCTGTTACCCGCGCTAAATCTGTCCGCCGGGTGTTTACCCGCAAAAACACAGGGGCGCGCGCCTGTAATGCCGCCAAAACCCCATCGGCCTTGTCCCCAAGGGCATCGTCAAATTTTTCCAGCAACCAATCCGGGCAATCCAATTGCACACCACGGGGGGCATCATCCAGACTGTGGGTTTCCTGCTCAGCCTCGCTCAGGGCCTCTGGTGCGTATTTATCGCCGGAAAACAGGGTGTTACAGTCCTGCCCCGTGGCGCGCGCCCAGCCAATCATCAAAGCGCGCCCGGTTTCACCGCCCCCAAGACAGCCGTAGGACTGTTTGCAGCGCAGCGCCCCAAACACCAGATCCCGGATCGCAGCACGGTCCCCGGACCCGGCATAGCGGTTGCCCCGCCCCCAGTTGGTCAGGACCTTTTCGCCGGGCTCCCCGTCAATGATCCTGTTCAATATATCAATAGCGGCAGAAACGCGGGCAGATGGGGTCATTTACGGCTTTTCCAGTTCACATTAGCTTCGGGTTTCATCAAGCTGATTTACTTACATTATTCGGTAATTTGGACTTTCACGGGTGATCTGCACATCATGGACATGGCTTTCTTTCAGGCCTGCCCCGGTAATTTTAACAAATGTGCAATTCTTGCGCATGTCTGCCACCGTTGCATTCCCGGTATAGCCCATTGCGGCCCGCAAACCGCCAACCAATTGATGCACCACCGCCCCGGCGGCCCCTTTGTAGGGTACCTGCCCTTCAATACCTTCGGGCACCAGTTTGTCACTGGCGGCATCTTTTTGGAAATACCTGTCGGCAGAGCCGCGCGCCATTGCCCCAAGCGAGCCCATTCCACGATAGGATTTGAACGACCGCCCCTGATACAGGATCACCTCACCCGGGCTTTCATCTGTGCCGGCAATCATTGAACCAACCATTGCACAGGATGCCCCCGCCGCGATGGCCTTGGCAAAATCACCCGAATACTTGATGCCACCATCGGCAATCACCGGCGTATCACCGGCCGCCGCGGCGCAATCCCTGATCGCCGTTAACTGTGGCACACCAACACCGGCCACCATCCGGGTTGTACAGATTGAACCCGGCCCAATACCAACCTTGATCCCGTCTGCCCCGGCGTCGATCAGGGCGCGGGTTGCGTCACCCGTGGCAACGTTTCCGGCCAGAACCTGCACGTCTGAGGACAGCTTTTTCACCCGCTCAACCGCCAGTGCCACCCCTTCGGAATGCCCATGGGCCGTATCAATCACGATCAGATCACAGCCCGCCTCCAACAACGCTTGTGAACGTTCGAACCCCGCATCCCCCACGGTTGTGGCCGCAGCCACCCGCAAGCGGCCCAGATCATCCTTACAGGCCTGCGGGTTCAGTACCGCCTGTTCCAGATCCTTAAGGGTCAGCAAACCGGTTAGCTTGCCCGCCCCGTCCGTGATTAACAGCTTTTCGATCCGGCGCGCCTGCATCAGGCTTTTGGCCTGATCCAGATCGGCGGGTTCCTGCAACAGGGCCAGGTTTTCAGTCGACATCATCACCCGCACCGGGGTTTTGTCGTCACTGGCAAAGCGCATGTCGCGGTTCGTTACGATCCCAACCACCAGCCCAGAACCATCAACCACAGGAAAGCCCGTCACCCGGTAACGTTCCTGCAACGCCTTGGCGTCCGCCAGCGTCTGATCGGGCGTCAGAGTGATCGGGTTGAACACGATCCCACTTTCAAAGCGTTTGACCCGGCGTACTTCGCGGGCTTGTTCGTCCACGTTAAGGTTACGGTGGATCACCCCCATACCGCCAACCTGCGCCATGGCGATGGCCATGCGGGCCTCTGTCACAGTGTCCATGGCGGAACTGAGCAGCGGAATATTCAGGTGGATGGATTTGGTGACATTCGTGGCCGTGTCGGCCGTGGATGGCAATACGCTGGACGCAGCCGGAACCAGCAGAACATCATCAAATGTAAGGGCCTCTCGAATCTCCATCATCAGTCTCCTTGGAGGTCTTCGTTTGGCGCTTCCCTATTTCATGCCCGGGGGAAAATGAAAAGGGGCATTCGGCTATTCAGACCTTGGATACAATGGTTTCAGACGGTAATCAGGGGAAAGCAATTACAAATCAGGTCTTGGGAAAAACAAAAATGACTGACAGCATTTCAGGCCGCTATAACCTTGTGGCCGATATTGGTGGCACAAACACCCGCGTTGCCCTGAGTGATGGAAATACTCTGCTGGCAGACACGATCACCCGATTTCCGAACCGGGACTTTACCGGGCTGACAAACGTATTGCAGCACTTTTTGAAAGATCAGGGCGGCGTCAAATGTGACAGCGCATGCATAGCCGTGGCAGGGCCAGTTCGTGACGGGGTTGCCCGGTTAACCAATCTGGACTGGGACATTGATACCGCAACCCTGACAAAGGCAACTGGTGCAAAAAGCGTTGCGATCCTGAATGATTTACAGGCCCAGGGCCACGGGCTGGACCAACTGGGGCAGGACAAGCTTAGCCAGATTATACCCGGCCCGGACAGCGGAAAAAATGCAACCCGGCTGGTCGTCGGCATCGGCACCGGCTTTAATGCGGCGGTTGTCCTGCAAAGCGATCAACGCACGATCATACCCCCTTCGGAATGCGGCCACACGAACATGCCGATCAGAACGGCGGCGGACCTTGATCTTTGCCAGTTCGCCCGGAATGGGGATGATTTCCCCGATATTGACAGCCTTCTGTCGGGGCGCGGGCTTGAACGGATATATCGCTGGCATGGTTCCAAATCCGGTGACCCTGCCCCCCTGTCAGCCGCGCAGATCATGGACGGTGTTGCCGCCGGGTCTGACCCGCTGTGCAACGCCACCGCGCAGACATTTTCAACCCTGCTTGGCGCCACAGTCGGGGACCTTGCCCTGACACATTTACCATTTGGCGGGATCTATCTGGCCGGGGGGGTGGCGCGGGCCTTTACCCCCTATCTTGATCGCTATGGTTTTACCCATGCATTTCACGACAAGGGGCGATTTGGTTCCTTTATGGATAACTTTTCGGTTCGCGTGATCGAAGACGACTGGGCCGCCCTGATTGGCTGTGCGCACTATATGTCTGTGCCCACAGGCCAGACCTGACAGATCAGAAATCAGGTCAGGGGAACTTTCAATATTATTCCAGCCCGAAACGCTCGCGCATGAACGCCAGCGCCACCCCCAGACCATCGGGCGCAATCCCGTGGCCGGTGCCTTCCATGATATGGGCGTAAACATCAAACCCCGCATCCTGTAGCGCCTGCGCGGTTGTTTGCAGGTTTTCCGGTGGGATCATATCGTCCTGATCGCCATGCACCAGCAACACCGGCGGGCGTGACAAGGTTTCATCGGCCAGCAGTTCTGGTTCTTCAATACGGCCCGAAAACCCGACCACACCGGCAAAACCATCGGCGCGGCGTGGGGCCACATGCAGGGCCATCATTGTGCCTTGGGAAAAGCCAAACAGGATCATCCGCCCGGCGGGCAGGCCTTCGTCGGCCAGCACCTGATCAAGATAGGCATTAAGATCGGCAATCGCGCTTTGGCGTGATACTTCGGCCGCGTCCTGGGGGGATCCGTCAAGCCACGGCACCGGGAACCACTGAAACCCCATCGGGTTGCCAAGGGATTGTTCGGGGGCATCGGGGGCAACAAAGACAGTGTCAGGCATATGGGGGGCAAGAGTATCGGCAATCCCCATCAAATCCTCGGCATTCGCGCCGTAGCCGTGCAAAAACACGACGATCTGCTTGCTTTGCCCAGACTCCGGCCCTTGGCGCAGTGAATCGAGTACCCTTGTCATTTCAGTCCCTCACGTTGTTTTTCGTGCCTGTAGTAGGCCCATAAAATCCGGGCTGCAACGCCTTGCCACGGCGACCATGCCATTGCCATGTCGCGCAGCGCCTTTTCGCGGGGGCGTGCATCAAGGTCAAACAACATTCGCGCCGCTTCCTGCAGGGCCAGATCACCGGGGGCAAACACATCCGCGCGCCCCAGTGAAAACATCGCATAAATCTCGGCTGTCCAGCTGCCAATACCGGTTACTTCGGTCAGGGTTGCGATCACCTGATCACTGGGCAGTTCGCGCAGATCCGCATAATTGATCCCTGATCCGGCCAATGCGCGGGCATAACGAATTTTTTGCCCGCTTAACCCGCAGGCCCGCAGGTCGTCGTCACTTGCCCATTTTATTTTTCGCGGCCCGGTTAGTTTGGCCTGTTTCAGCCGCCCCCATATGGCATTTGCCGCCGCGACAGAAATTTGCTGACTGACAATCGCATCCAGCAGGGCGGTGAACCCGTCTTTGCGCAGGCGCAGGGGTAATGGCCCGGTTTGTTTCAGGGCGCGGGCAAAACGCGGCTCAAGATTGGCCAAAAAGGCCGCGCCCTCTGCCACACAGTCCGGCGATGTTATGATGCGCCCTGTCACGTTAGTGCCCTGACCCATTCCATCGCCTGATCGGGCGTATGGGCCAAGTTTTCATGTGCCGGGGCGGGACGTTCAACCATTACAACCGGCATGCTAAGCTGGCGCGCGGCGATCAGTTTTGTGGCACTGACTGTGCCGCCTGCATTTTTCACCACCAGCCATTCGACCCCAAGCCTGCTAAACAGCGCCACTTCGTCGGGGACGCTAAAGGGTGGTTTGCCCAGATGATATTGCCCGCCACGAAACGGGAACGGGTTATCGGGCGGATCAATCCGGCGGCAAATCAGCCGCCGTCCGGTCAGGTTTTCAAACCGCGCAAGGTTTTTTCGACCGGTTGCCAGAAAGACAGTTGCCCCCGTCGGGATAAGGCGGGCGGCGTCTTCTTCGCGCTCAACGCTGGTCCAGCGATCACCGGGCTGGGCCTTCCACGGCGGGCGCATCACTTGCAAATAGGGCAAGCCATGTTTGGCCGCCAGCATTGCGGTGCGCGCGCTGATCTGGTCGGCAAAGGGGTGGGTTGCATCGACTATTGCGGTAATTTTATTGTCTTTAAGATAGGTTTCAAACGCCGGGCCGCCGCCAAAACCACCCAGACGGGTTGGTATGGGCAGCCTTGCAGGGTCACGGGTGGCCCCGGCAAGGGACGCAATCGCCGGGATGTTTTCATCGGCAAGGGATTGGGAAATGGTTCGTGCCTCGGCCGTTCCAGCCAGTAATAACAGCATCATTCAACCCTCGCTAATATTTCACCACTTCGACCCACCATCACCACGTCCACCGCAACGGCACTGTCCTTTAACATACGCTGCGCCGCCTGACGCGCCGCTTGGGCAACCGCCTGCGCAAGGGGGGCACCGGCGATTTCCAGCGCATGCAGCGCGGTTTTTGCCTGTGCAACATCCGGGTTTGCGATCAGGACGGACAGCGCCGCCATATCCACCTGTGAACGCCCGGAATGCAGGTCAACCGCGCCCTGGGCCAGTTTTGTCAGCTTACCAATTCCGCCACCAATAGTCAGGCGATCAACCGGGTGGCGGGCCAGGTATTTCATCAGGCCACCGGCAAAATCCCCCATGTCCAGCATGGCGTGATCAGGCAGGCCATACAGGGATTGCACCGCGCCTTCGGACATCGCGCCAGTGCAGCCGGCCACATGTTTCAGCCCCGCCGCGCGGGCCACATCCACCCCCCGGTGAATTGATGCAATCCACGCCGAACACGAAAACGGCCGCACGATGCCCGTGGTGCCCAGCACCGACAAGCCACCAACAATCCCCAGCCGCGGGTTCCATGTTTTTTGCGCCAGTTCATCGCCGCCGGGGATGGAAATGGTAATTTCCACATCACCCGGGCAATCGTATTTTAGGGCCGCGTTCTGCACCACGCCCTGCATCATCTGGCGCGGCACCGGGTTAATTGCCGGTTCCCCCACCGGGATCGGAAGGCCGACCATTGTTACCGTTCCAACACCAACACCGGCCCGAAAAACCACGCCGCCACCAGACGGACGCACCCGTGCAATGATCAGGGCACCGTGGGTGACATCCGGGTCGTCGCCTGCGTCTTTGGTAATACCAACCTCTGCCCAACCATCCCCCCGGTCGGTGTGGGCCAGCGCAAACACCGGGGTTTCACCGCGTGGCAGGGTGATCTGAACGTTTTGCGCAAACTCCCCCCCCCACAGGGCATCCAGTGCCGCCCGCGTTGCGGCAGTGGCGCAGGCCCCGGTGGTCCAGCCCCGGCGCAAATCAGTGTTGGGTTTACGTGTCATCGGGGCGACTATAGGCGGGTGGCGCAGGCGCGCAAATGCCAATTGCCAAAAGACCCTGCCTAAGCGTTGTTTCGCTTTTCGCCCCGCCCCAAAAACGCCA
>DAOURA010000046.1 GCA_030625325.1 Marinosulfonomonas sp. | reverse complement strand
TCCGTCAGGGTCGCGATGCGCGAACTCAGGATTGCCACTTGAACTTCCGGTGAACCGGTATCGCCTTCTTTAATGGCGAATTCTTTCATAAGGCGTTGTTTTTCTTCAGCAGTTATCGACATCGGGGGCTCCTTTAAGGTTAAGGGTTGATGGCACAAGCCGGGATGTCGTCCAGCAAAGCCCGTGGAGGTATGCCCGCCTGAATCAGACGGATGCGCGCGTATAGGGGATATAAATGCAAAAGGAAAGGGCCGCTGGCGGTTGTTTCTCATATTGGAAAAGATTGTTTCTGGCCCCGCAGCGCCATAATTGTGACACAATTAACGGGATATTGGCCGTAATAATAACACTTTCTTTTTTAGTTACCATTTACCTTATAGTTACGAGTTGGAGAGTAGTCTTGCAAAGTAATGCCCTTAGAAAGCCCAGCGCTGATGATCTGTGCTACGGTGAATCCCCACAATCCATAGAAGAAGTCCTGGCTGGTGGGCTCAAAATCATAGACGGAAGCCCGGTTGGCATTTCCGATTTTGACGGAAATGACGACACGATCATTTTTGCCTATGATTCAAACCGGGTGTCTAACCCCATATTTACCCTGATTGATGGCGACTATCCCGGTGATAAAATCCTGCTGCTGAACGGTAAGCGGATGGTGCTGATTGAAGATGCAGACTCGCTTGAACTGTCCGATATCATGACTGTTGAATCACCCTCACTGGCCTGATAATTAGGTTTTTAGCTACTTTAGGTGATGTTCCTGCCCTGTTCGGTGCTAATACCCTGAACCTGTTCAATCAGGTTAGGGGTATGGAATGGAAATCGCTTGGCTGCTGCTTATCCTGGTGCCCCTGGCATTTTTGCCAGACATGGCCGATTCAGACCCCGAGGAAGATCATGATGAGCCAGTAACCCCCGATGTTTCAGGGGGTATTGGCGGTTCCCTGATTGATCCGAGTGGTGGCTTTGGCGGTGTCGGTGCGGGTGTGACAGACATCCTTAGTCCGGTGCTGGATGACGACGTTCCAGACGACGGCACCCAGACACCAGACCCGGAAACCGTACTTGCCCCGGTTATAGAAGACGACAGCCCCACCCCATCTGATGGGGGGGAGGGCGAAATATTACTACCAATTGATGAAAATGATTCAAATCCAGCGGCATTTCCGCGGGCATCTGAACAGGATATCGGGCAGGGATTTGCCAGTATTGATGACTTTCAGGTTGGGCAGGATGTACTGCATGTTGCGCTGGACGCAGTGGAAGATGGCGCGCCGGGAAATGCCGATGTCAGGCCGTCAGATAATGGCCGGGATGGTTTGGTATTTGTAGATGGTCATCTGGTTGCGGTTCTGCGGGATGCGCCCGATGTGATGGCGCGGGATATATTTGTTGAAATTGAAAATCAGGCGGGCCGGTCCCACAATTCAGGTTTCGTAGCATAGGCGATATACAGCGGATGCTTGGGGTGGCCTGCTTTGGTAAGCCCCAGATGAAAAAGGTTTTTTCCGGTTTTTCCCAGTAATTCTGTTACCTCTGGGCCACGGTTATTATGTGCGCCGTGGGTGCCCCAGCCGCAGATAATTTGATCTGCCCAGTTACAGCTTTGCACGATGGCTGCGTCATTTTCCGGGCCTGTGGGGTCTTTTGCCGCCCGCATGTGGCGGGGGTCGGTGTCGCGCCAGGCAAATATGTTGGTTACCCGAAATGCCCCAAACCCCAGCGTCCGCGCGCGCCGTTCGCAACGCTCAACTGTGGGGTCGTTTTGCACCTCTGTCGCGGTTGACGGGTTCAGCATTATAAATAAGGCTTTGCGCCCCCGCGTGTCCCAGGTTCGTGTCAGCATATAGCGGTATTTTTCACAGGGCGAATAAACCGCGATACTGTCGGCATCGCCCTTTTGGTGGGTGCGGGTAATCATCCGGTGTTTGTGGCCTGTGTGCCAACTGGGTTCAAGCCCTGCGCAGTGTCATCAGGGTAAATTAAACACCCGGCTGGGGTGCAGTTCACCGGATTTGTATATCCCGATCGCAACGGCCCTGCCGTCATAAGATGCCCAGGCCTCATCGCCATATTCGGCGTTAGACGTCAGCACCATTCCGGGGTTGCCATTTTTCAGGCGCGCGGCCCCTTCGGCACTGCACCGCAGTTCCGGAAGGTCCGCCAAACCAATTTCCAGCGGCTGCAAAAATTCGTCAATCTCGGGTGTTTTTGCCAGTTCATCTATCTGATCAACGCTCAGGCCATCCCCCACATCAAACGGCCCCGACCAGACCCGGCGCAGGCATAGCACATGGCCATAACACCCCAGAACCTTGCCCAGATCACGGGCAATGGCACGCACGTAACCACCTTTGCCGCATACCATTTCCAGTTCAACATGGTCGTCGTCGGGGCGGCCAGTCATGTCCAGTTCTTCAACGAACAATGGGCGCGCAGCCAGTTCAATGTCTTCACCAGCGCGCGCCAGTTTATAGGCACGTTGCCCATCCACCTTAACGGCTGAAAATTTTGGCGGAACCTGCATGATGTCACCAACGAAACCTGACAGGGCGTCGCGGATTGCGTCGTCACTGGGGCGGGTATTGCTTTGCTCAATCACCACGCCCTCGGCGTCGTCGGTATTGGTGGACTGGCCAAGGCGCACGGTGAAACGATAGGCCTTCATCGCGTCGGTGATATAGGGAACGGTCTTTGTGGCCTCACCCAGTGCAATGGCCAGAACGCCGGTTGCATCCGGGTCCAGGGTGCCCGCGTGGCCGGCCTTTTTGGCGTCAAACGCCCATTTCACTTTGTTGACCATGGCGGTGGATGTCATGCCTGCGGGCTTGTCCACGACCAGCCACCCGGAAATATCCCGGCCCTTTTTGCGACGTGCCATCAGGTGTTATCTTCGTCTTCGTCCAGATCGCGCTGTACGTCGTCCTGCGAAAACAGGCGTCGGGTTTCGTCCAGCCGATCAAAGGTTTCATCAATTATAAACCGCAGGTCAGGCGCGTATTTCAACGACAGTGACTTTGCCACCGCCCGGCGCAGTTCATAGTGATTGCGCTTTAGCGCCTCAATCGCGTCTTCGGGGTTTTTACCGCCAAGGGGCAGAACATAGGCCGTTGCCACCTTCAGGTCGGGGGATGTGCGCACTTCGCCCACGGTAATCAACATCCGGTTTAAATCGGGGTCATGAATATCACCCTGCGCCAAGACTTGGGACAGGGTGCGGCGGATCAGTTCACCAACGCGCAATTGTCGCTGTGACGGTCCGGTGCCATTATGATGCGGGTTATTTGCCATGCCCGCCAGATAAGCCCGAATTCCTTCCACTGCAACAGGCTTTGCCTAACGGCCCACATCAGTTTACACCGGGCCGACAATAAAGGAGGCACCAATGGGCAACACACCGGGTATAGTGGTCACAGGGGCATCTGGCCGGATGGGTCAGATGTTGATCAGGACAGTACTGGCATCTGACAGGGCGCGCCTTGTGGGGGCCGTTGAACGCCCCGGTCATGACTGGATCGGTCAGGATCTGGGGGTCATGATGGGTGGTGCGCCCATTGATCTGCGGGTAACTGATGACCCGCTTGCGGTCTTTGCCAAGGCCCAGGCGGTGCTTGATTTCACCATACCGGCGGCGACCATCGGGTTTGCCGCACTGGCCGCGCAAACCCGCGCGGTACATGTGATTGGCACGACCGGTCTGGGGGATGATGATCTGGCTAAAATCAACGCTGCATCGCGCCACGCCGTTATTGTGCGCGCCGGCAACATGTCCCTTGGGGTCAATGTTTTGACCAAGATCACAAAAATTGTCGCCGCAGCCCTGGACGATGATTTTGATATCGAAGTGATTGAGTCCCACCATAACCAAAAAATTGATGCCCCATCCGGCACGGCGTTAATGTTGGGGCAGGCGGCGGCGGATGGGCGCGGCGTTGATCTGGCAGATGTCTCTGACAGCGGGCGCGATGGTATCACCGGCGCACGTAAACGGGGTGACATTGGGTTCAGTGCAATTCGCGGCGGTGATATTGTTGGTGAACATGACGTGATGTTCGCAGGGGCAGGTGAAAGGATTATCCTGCGCCATGTGTCCACTGACCGGGGGCTTTATGCCAAGGGTGCGCTGCGCGCGGCCCTGTGGGGGCAGGACAAGAAACCGGGCGAATATGACATGTTCGACGTGCTGGGCCTATGACCGGGCCAACCTAAAAATCGACCGCTATACCCTTTTTTTCCCAATCGCCAAAGCGCACAGGTTCCGGCCCGTCGCGCCCGCCGTATTCCTTGGGGGGGGCGTTTTTTGCCGCCTTCTTGCGCCGCAGCTCTGCCTCGGCCAATGCGCGTTTGGCGGCGGCGGGCAAATCAGCGGGTTCTTTTTGGTCTGACATGGGCTGTCCTTGTTCCCTTTGCTCTGGTGATATAGGGGCTTGGCCATACCGACAAGCAATGAGGAACCAAGAAACATGTCCACCCCCGGCCTAGCCCCACGCCGCGCTGCGGTTCAGTTGCTTGATGCAGTTCTGGAAGAAGGTCAGCTGTTGTCTGATCTGTTGCCCAAAGCGGTTGACCATTTGCCCCCTGATGAACGCGCCCGCGCCGGGCGGCTGGCGGCGACCACGCTGCGCTGGATGGACCGGGCGGATCGTATCCTTGGGCCGTACCTGACAAAACGCCCACCCCCGACGATATTGAATGTTCTGCGTCTTGGGGCGGTTGAAATGTGCGTTGATGGTGCCGCCGCCCACGGTGTGGTCAACAGTTCTGTTGAAATTGCACGCGCTGGCAAACACACACAGCGCCTGTCCGGGCTGGTCAATGCGGTGCTGCGCAAGGTGGCCGCCGATGGCCCCGAAAAATGGGCAACCCTGCCGGCACCACAAATGCCCAAGTGGCTGCGAAAGCCACTGATTGCAGATTATACCAAGGCCACCGTCATGGCGATGGAACTGGCCCATTCGCGGGGGGCGCCGCTGGACCTGACTGTGAAATCAGACGCCAAGGGTTGGGCCGAAAAATTGAATGGCACGGTTTTGGATACCGGCTCGGTGCGCCTGAAAGGCTCGGCGCAGGTATCGGCGTTGGAAGGATTTGAAGAAGGCGAATGGTGGGTGCAGGACGCCGCCGCCGCCCTGCCGGCCAAATTATTGAACGCCAAACCCGGTGAAAGGGTGCTGGACCTGTGTGCCGCACCTGGGGGCAAAACCATGCAACTGGCCGCCGTGGGGGCCGATGTGACATCACTGGATAGTTCAGCGCCGCGCATGGAAAGGTTATCCCAAAACCTGGAACGCACCCGCCTGACGGCAAAAACCGTTGTGGCGGATGTGCTGAATTATGAAGACGCCCCGTTTGATGCAATCTTGCTGGACGCGCCCTGTACCGCCACCGGCACAATACGCCGCCACCCTGATCTGCCCTATGCCAAGAACAGTGACGGGTTCCCGGCCCTGTTCAGGGTGCAGGAGAAAATGCTTGATCGGGCGCTGCGGCTGCTAAAGCCCGGCGGGCGGCTGGTATTTTGCACATGCAGTCTGCTGTTTGATGAAGGCGAAGAACAGGTCAAGGACGTGCTGGCCCGCCATGCCCGATTGCGGGTTGATCGCGCGGCCGGTGGTATTGCCAACCTGCCAAGGGGTTGGGCCGTGCAGGGTGGGTTGCGCACACGCCCCGATTACTGGTCCGAACAGGGCGGTATGGACGGATTTTTCATGACCCTATTGCGAAAGCCCGCCTAAAATCGCAATTGGGCGATGACACAGGGGCAGATCAAGCGTATTGTCGCAAAAAACACGGCCCCCAAGGGCCAAAACGCGAGGCGAGGCAGCCCCCCGTGTCCCAGAACGAAGACATTTCCGCGCGCTGGACGCGCTGGATGAACCGGCTTTATGCATGGCGGTCCGCCTTTACGCGACCGGCAACTGGCTTTGTGTCGCAACCAGAACCCCGCACGATCGGGTCATTGGCCCGTGGGCGTCAGTTGATGGCCGGGAATTATTTATTTGCCGGGTCACTGGTTGAAGACACGGAAAATTCAATCTGGCAGTTGCAAATGCCGGACCGTATTTTTGAAGAAGAACTTCATGGGTTTACATGGCTGGATGATCTGGCCGCGGTCGGTGATCCTGATGCCCGCAAAAAGGCCCAAGCATGGTTGATCGAATGGATCGAACTTTACGGTCGTGGCCGGGGGCCGGGCTGGATACCTGACCTGACGGGTCGCCGGTTGATCCGCTGGATCAACCACGCGATTTTTCTGCTGAATGGTCAATCGGGTGATGTTTCAGCAGATTACTTTGCCTCAATGGCACAGCAAACAATTTTCCTGTCCAAAAGGTGGAAGACCACATCGTCCGGCCTGCCCCGGTTTGAGGCCCTTACCGGGCTGATCTATGCCGGTCTGGCCCTGACAGGCATGGGGTCTTATGTTGAACCGGCAATGAAGGCACTGGCGCGTGAATGCCGTGACCAGATTGACGAAGACGGCGGCATCCCCACCCGCAACCCCGAAGATTTGCTAGAGGTATTCACCCTGCTGAACTGGGCGGCTTCCGCCCTGTCGGAATCCGGCAAAATGGCCGCCCGTGATCATCTGTTGGCGATTGAACGTATTGCCCCCACCCTGCGCGCCCTGCGCCATTGCGATGGTGGGCTTGCGCGGTTTCATGGGGGCGGGCGCGGGGCCGAAGGCCGCCTTGACCACGCACTTGCCACGTCCGGCATTAAATCGGCGGCCCCCGAAGGGCTGTCGATGGGATTTGCCCGTTTGCACGGTGGGCGGAGCAGCCTGATCATTGATGTCGCATCCCCCCCACGGGGAAACGCGTCCTTTAATGGCCATGCCTCAACCCTGGCGTTTGAACTGACATCGGGGCGACGCCCATTGATCGTGAATTGTGGCTCGGGTGACAGTTTTGGTCTGGAATGGCGCAAAGCCGGGCGCGCAACCCCGTCCCATTCGACCCTGTCGCTGGATGGGCTGTCGTCATCGCGGCTGGGTGATCAGGGGCTTGTCGGTGGGCATGTGCGCGATCTGCTAAGTGATACGCCGGTGGATGTGCGGGTTCAGTACCTGTTGGAAGACGGATCACAGGGGATCGTTTCGGGTCATGATGGTTATCTTGCGTCCCACGGCCTGACCCATATCCGCCAGGTTGACCTGACAACAAACGGGCGTGGCCTGTCGGGTGAAGACACGTTGGCCGCAATTGAAGGCGTGGATGAAAAGCTGTTTGATAAGGTGCTGGATAAGGGCGATCTGCAAGGTATCGGTTTTAAAATACGTTTCCATTTGCACCCGGATGTTGATGCAGAACTGGACATGGGCGGCACCGCCGTGTCCATGGCCCTGAAAAGCGGTGAGGTTTGGGTTTTCCGCCATGATCAAAAGGCAAAACTGACACTTGAGCCAAGCGTATATCTAGAAAAAGGCCGCCTGAAGCCCCGTGTGACAAAACAGGTGGTTCTATCTGGTGTTGCATTGGGGTATGCGACGCGCATCTGCTGGTCGCTTTCCAAGGCCAAGTTCACGCCCGACACGGTGCGTGACCTAAAGCGGGAAAGCACAAACACCTGATTTGATCCTGGGGGATTACCAAGATGACTGATATCGTTCCTGTTCGCCGCGCGCTTTTGTCCGTGTCGGACAAAACCGGGCTTATTGATCTTGCCCGGGGGCTGGCCGCGCAAGGGGTTGAATTATTGTCCACCGGCGGAACGGCGAACGCGATGCGGGATGCCGGTCTGATCGTGAAAGACGTGGCGGATGTGACAGGTTTTCCTGAAATGATGGATGGGCGGGTCAAAACCCTGCACCCGGCGGTGCATGGCGGTTTGCTGGCCCTGCGTGACAATGACGACCATCTGGCGGCGATGGAGGAACACGGCATTGGCGCGATTGATCTGCTGGTGGTTAATTTGTACCCGTTTGAAGACACCGTCGCCAAGGGCGCGGATTATGATACCTGCATTGAAAATATAGACATCGGTGGCCCCGCCATGATCCGGGCGGCTGCCAAAAACCACGGCTTTGTGAATGTTGTGGTTGATGTGCAGGATTACGCCCCGTTGCTGGCGCAGTTGGAAACCAACGGTGGCGCAACGACGCTGGGGTTTCGTCAATCACTGGCGCAGACCGCCTATGCCCGCACGGCCGCCTATGATGCGGCGGTTTCAACATGGATGGCGGGGGCCATTGATGAAACAACACCGCGCCGGCGCGCCTTTGCCGGAACACTGGCCCAAACCCTGCGCTATGGCGAAAACCCGCACCAGTCGGCGGCGTTTTATCTGGACGGAACGGACCGCCCCGGCGTGGCAACCGCCAGACAGCTACAGGGTAAAGAGCTTAGCTATAACAACATCAACGACACAGACGCCGCCTTTGAACTGGTCAGTGAATTTGACCCCACCGATGGCCCGGCCTGTGCAATCATTAAACACGCCAACCCCTGCGGTGTGGCCCGTGGTGATAGCTTGGCCGAGGCTTACAAAAGCGCGTTCAACTGCGATGATGTCAGCCCCTTTGGCGGGATTATTGCCCTGAACCAAACACTGGACGCCGCGACGGCACAGGAAATTACCAAGATTTTCACCGAAGTGGTGATCGCCCCGGACGCCGATGCCGATGCGGTTGAAATATTTGCGGCCAAGAAAAACCTGCGCCTTTTGACCACCGGCGGGCTGGCGGACCCCGGCCATTCAAATCTGACCTTTCGTCAGGTTTCCGGGGGCTTTTTGGTGCAGGACAAAGACAACGGCCATATCAACCGCGAAGATTTGCGGGTTGTAACAGAACGCGCGCCAAATGATCAGGAAATGAAAGACATGCTGTTCGCGTGGACCGTGGCCAAACATGTGAAATCCAACGCGATTATCTATGTGAAAGACGGCGCAACCGTTGGCATCGGTGCCGGCCAGATGAGCCGCGTTGACAGCACCCGCATTGCGGCCCGCAAATCACAGGATATGGCGGATGTGCTGGGGCTGGACATGCCCCTTACCCACGGGTCAGTTGTGGCGTCTGATGCGTTTTTCCCGTTTGCCGATGGTTTGCTAAGTGCCGCTGAGGCCGGTGCGACAGCCATCATTCAGCCCGGCGGATCGATGCGTGACGACGAAGTCATCAAGGCCGCAAATGACGCGGGCCTTGCAATGGTCTTTACGGGCATGCGCCATTTCAGGCACTAAGGGTAAATGACAATGCGCATAATGATCCGATCGGCCCTTGGGGTCATAGCCCTTGACCAACTGACCAAGGTTCTGGTGGTTCAGGTTATGGGCCTTCGCGCCCTTGGCTGGATAGAGGTCTGGCCGCCGTACCTGAATTTTCGCATGGCGTGGAATCGCGGTGTGAATTTTGGGCTGTTTGCCAACGACGCCGATATAATGCGCTGGGTGCTGATTGTTGTTGCCCTGCTGATTGCCGGTTGGGTTGCCTATTGGGTGCATAAGGAACAATCGGGGCGTATGGGGCAAATTTCGGCCGGGTTGCTGATTGGCGGGGCCATTGGCAACGTGATTGACCGGCTGGTTTACGGCGCGGTTGCCGATTTTTTGAACATGTCGTGCTGTGGAATTGACAACCCGTTTGCCTTTAATGTCGCCGATATTGCAATTTTTGTGGGGGCCTTTGGGCTGATCTTATTTACCGGATCGAAAAAGGCGGCGTGACGGCGCCTGTATCATCGGTTAAACAGTGACTGTTAGGTGAAGTGGGGCCGTTGATGCGTGCAATTTTTGGTAAGATCGGGCTGGTCATGTTGACCGTTCTTTTGGTGTCATCCTGTGGCAACCGCGCGGCACAGTTGCAGGAACGCGATGGCCCGGATGAATTTGCCATTCTTCCCGGCAAACAATTGCAGGCCCCGGCCAATTACAGTGACCTTCCGGTCCCCACACCGGGGGCCGCAAACCTGACGGACCCGACGCCGGGCGCGGATGCGATTGCGGTTCTTGGCGGCAGGGTGTCGGGTGGGTCACAGGCGGGGGATGGTGCATTGCTGGCCTATACATCCCGCTATGGGGTCGAACAGAGGGTCAGCAAAAAACGTGGAAAGATCAGCCGTTTCCGCCTGTTTGCCAACCAATTGCTGGACCCATACCGGGAACTGGCGCGCCTGCGTGCGGCAGGGGTAAAAACCCCAAGCGCGCCGCCAAAACCCTGATCACAGTCTTCACATCTTCTTGAAACGCTTGAAGCGCGGGGAAACAGGCGTAACTATACCTGTGAGCAGAGGATTGGATAAAACATGACCCGACTGATTGCGATATTGCTGGCGCTGCTGCCGCTGACACAACAGGCCAGCGCGGCAGAGGTGACGACCTTTACACTTAACAACGGCATGGATGTTGTGGTGCTGGAAGATCACCGCGCACAGGTGGTTGTGCATATGGTCTGGTATCGGGTCGGGGCGGCGGATGAACCACCGGGAAAATCCGGCATCGCGCATTTTCTGGAACATTTGCTGTTTAAAGGCACCGATGATCTGGGGCCGGGGGAATTGTCGGCCACGGTTACCCGCAACGGTGGTTCTGACAATGCCTTTACCAGTTGGGATTATACGGCCTATTTTCAACGGGTTGCGTCCGACCGGCTGGACCTGATGATGCTGATGGAGGCCGACCGGATGCGTGACTTGGAAATGAGCATCAATGATGTCACCACCGAACGTAAGGTGGTTCTGGAAGAACGCGCCACGCGGGTCGACAGTGATCCGGGATCCCTGTTTCGTGAACAGCGCGGGGCGGCGCAGTACCTGAACCACCCCTATGGTATCCCGATCATTGGCTGGCGCCATGAAATGGAACAACTGAACCGTGATGATGCCTTTGCGTTTTATCAAAAATACTATGCCCCCAATAACGCCATCCTGATTGTCGCCGGTGATGTTAGCCCGCAACAGGTGCGCGAACTGGCGCAAAAACATTACGGCCCCCTTGCGCCAACCCCGGATTTGCCAGTGCGAAGCCGACCACAGGAACCGCCGCACCTGTCACAGCGGCGCATGTCCCTGAGCGATCAGCGTATCGCCCAACCCTATGTCAGCCGCAGCTATCTGGCCCCCGAACGTGACAGTGGTGACCAGTTCAAAGCCGCCCGCCTGAAAATGCTGGCGACGGTTCTGGGTGGGTCAAATGCAACGTCGGTTCTGGGCCGTAAATTACAATTTGAATCGAACAAGGCGATTTATGTTGCCGCGTCCTATGATGGGGTGTCGCTGGACGATACCACCTTTGGGCTGGTGATCGTGCCGCCACCCGATGTTTCCCTGCAAGAGGCCGAAACAGCGCTGGACACCGCAATTGCGGAATTTATCCAAGAAGGTGTTGACCCCGATCAGTTTGCGCGCATCAAGATGCAACTGCGCGCATCCCAGATATATGCCGAAGACAACATCGAATCCCTGGCCCAGCAATACGGTGCCGCCCTGACGTCTGGTCTGACGGTTCAGGACATTGATGCATGGCCCGACCTGCTGCAATCAATCACCGCCGAGGACGTAATAGACGCCGCGCGCGAAATCTTTGACCTGAACAATGCGGTTACCGGCTGGGCCATGCCCCCGGCCACAGCGGAGGGCGACAAATGAAACGGTTATTCATTGTTTTGGGTTTGATGTTTATGACCGCGACGGGTGCGCAGGCCGCGGTTGAGGTGCAACAGGTCACGTCCCCCGGCGGGATCAGGGCGTGGCTGGTGGAAGAACGCTCAATCCCGTTCACGGCCCTTGAAATCCGGTTTCGTGGCGGCACGGCCCTTGATGCGCCCGACAAACGCGGGGCGATTAACCTGATGATGGCCACCCTGGAAGAAGGGGCCGGTGATCTGGATGCACAGGGTTTTGCCCAGGCCCGCGAAGCATTGGCCGCATCGTTCCGGTTTAACGTCTATGATGACACAACAACCATTTCGGCGCGGTTCCTGACCGAAAACCGTGATCAGGCGATGGCCCTGTTGAAAACGGCGATCATGCAGCCGCATTTTGATCAGGTAGCGATTGATCGGGTCCGTGGGCAGGTGCAGTCGATTATCCGCTCTGACACCCAAAACCCCAGCCGAATTGGTGGCAGCGCCTTTGATGAAATGGTGTGGGGGGATCACCCCTATGCCAGTTCGGGGAACGGTACCCTTGAAAGCGTTACGTCTCTGACCCGTGACGATATTCTGGATGCCTACAAAAGGGTTTTCGCGCTGGACCGGGTTTATGTTTCAGCCGTTGGTGACATTGGCGCGGATGAACTGGGTCTATTGCTGGATGACCTGTTGGGCGATGTGGCAATGGCAACAACGCCATTGGCGCCGCGCGCAACCTATCAGCTGGAAAAGGGGGTCACGGTCATTCCGTTTGAAACGCCCCAGTCGGTGGCCCTGTTTGGCCACGCCGGGATAACCCGTGACGACCCTGATTTTATGGCCACCTATCTGTTGAACGAAGTGTTCGGCGGCGGCGGATTTGAATCGCGCCTGATGCAGGAAGTGCGTGAAAAACGTGGGCTGACCTATGGGGTTTCGACATTTCTAATGCCGATGGAGTCCGGCGAACTGATCATGGGGCAGGTCCGCTCGGACAATGCCCGCATGGGCGAAAGCATTGATGTGATCCGGGCCGAATGGGCGAAAATTGCCCAGATCGGCCTTAGTGAAAAAGAACTGGAAGACGCAAAAACCTATCTGACGGGGGCCTATGCCTTGCGCTTTGATGGCAATGCGCCGATTGCGCGTATCATGGTTGGTATGCAGATGGCCGACCTGCCGGTTGATTATATTCGCACCCGGAATGACCAGATCCGCGCCCTGACTTTGGCGGATGTCAACCGAGTGGCGGTGCGGATATATCAGCCGGACCAATTGCATTTTGTGATCGTTGGCCACCCGGATGGTATTGAAACATCGAACTAAAACGTCAGTGGTCGAATCGGGGTGTGACATGCTAAGTCTGGTGGCATGTCTGAACCACACCCCAACATAGGCGAAATGCGCCCTGAAATCCGTCAGTTAGACACAGCCGCGATCAATCGCATTGCGGCGGGTGAGGTGGTTGAACGCCCGGCCTCGGCGGTAAAGGAACTGGTGGAAAACGCCATTGATGCGGGTGCCACCCGTATTGACGTGGCCTATGGTGATGGCGGTAAAACCCTGATCAGGGTGGTGGATGACGGCTGTGGCATTGCGGCGTCTGAACTGGCGCTGGCCCTGTCGCGTCACGCCACGTCTAAAATTGATGGCTCGGATTTGCTGGCGATCAACACCTTTGGGTTTCGCGGCGAAGCCCTGCCGTCCCTTGGGGCGGTTGGGCGCATGACCATCACATCCCGTGTTGCCGGACAGGACGGCGCGATGATTGCCGTTAGTGGTGGACAGATTGACCCGGTTCGCCCTGCGGCCATTGGGGGTGGTACGATCGTTGAATTGCGTGATCTGTTTTATGCCACCCCGGCGCGGCTGAAATTTATGCGCACCGACCGTGCAGAGGCACAGGCGATCAGTGACGTGATCAAACGCCTTGCCATGGCCGAACCCTTTGTCGGGTTCAGCCTGCGCGATGTTTCTGGTGGTGGCGACGGGCGGCTGGTGTTTCGGGCTGACCCGGAAAGTGGTGACATGTTTGATGCGCTGCACGGGCGGCTGGCGCGTGTTATGGGGCGCGACTTTGCCGATAATTCCCTGAAAATTGATACGATGCGCGAAGGCCTGCACCTAACCGGGTACGCCGCCCTGCCAACCTATTCACGTGGCTCGGCGGTGGCGCAGTTTTTGTTTGTGAACGGGCGCCCGGTGCGTGACAAGCTGTTGCTTGGGGCGCTGCGGGCGGCCTATTTTGATTTTCTGCACCGGGGTCGCCACCCTGCGGCGGCGCTGTTTATTGATTGTGATCCGCAACTGGTTGACGTCAATGTTCACCCTGCAAAATCCGAGGTCCGGTTTCGTGATCCGGGCATGGCGCAGGGCCTTATCGTGTCGGGGCTGCGCCATGCATTGGCCGAAGCCGGGCACCGGGCATCCACCACCGTGGCTGGCGCAACCCTTGGGGCGTTTCGCCCTGAACCGGCAACCCCGCGTGTTTACCAGATGGACCGCCCCGGTTTGGGGCCGATTGGCACACCGCCGCCCGTTGCCACGATTGACCCCGGCTTTGCCGAGGCCCCGTTTTCGGGCCGGGTTGAAACCCTTGAAACACCAACAAATGAAACACCC
>DAOURA010000064.1 GCA_030625325.1 Marinosulfonomonas sp. | reverse complement strand
AATAAGCTCGGAGCGTTTCTGGCGCATCCCATCGTCAGGCGGGCTCTGTGTGAGCCAGAGAAGCCTTTACGCCTGCGCAAGATCATGGATGAGGGACAGATCCTGATAGTTAACCTCGCCAAGGGTCAACTTGGCGCGGATACCTCCAACGTGTTGGGCGGCATGATTGCATCTGGGTTGGCCCACGCGGCGCTGAGTCGGCACACCCTTCCAGAAGACCAGCGCCGACCGTACTTTCTCTATATCGATGAGCTCCACGCCTTCACCACAGATGCGATGGCGGAAATGCTCTCAGAGCTGCGCAAGTATGGGTTATCGCTTACACTGGCCAATCAATACTTCGGGCAGATCGAGGGCGATGTGCTGGATGCACTGCTCGGTAACGCAGGCACACTGATCGCGTTCCGTATCAGTCCAAAAGACGCCCCAGCACTGGCGCGACAGTTTGACGGCATAGAGCCGCGCGACCTGATCTCGATGCCAAACTACCAGATGTTGGTGAAGTTGATGGTGGATGGGGAAAGGTCGAAGGCGTTTACGGCGTGGGGCGCCTTTTCGAGAGAACCGCATACAAATTAACGCTCAGAACTTGATCTCAAAACCATTGAAAAACATACGTGAACAAACGGATTTATGTGACTAAAAAGAGACTAAAAATGTCAAAAGACCCAGCAATTTCTCGCTAAGCCTTTGAAAATATTGGTAGCGGAGGAGGGACTTGAACCCCCGACACGCGGATTATGATTCCGCTGCTCTAACCAACTGAGCTACTCCGCCTGAAGCGATTGGCGTGGTATGGCAGGGGGGCGTTATCGTCAAGGGGAAATTTCGGTTTGACGCGCTTCCTTTTGCACCATTCTCCCTATTGCCTGTCACGCAGGGCCCCGGAAGGGCGTGTGTTCAGTGAGCGCAAGGAAAAGAACAGACCCGCCAGCAGGGTGACCATAATTCCACCCAATACGACAATACCGGCTGAAACTGGTTCGAATGTATATTCCATCTCCATTACTTTTTCTGTGACAGCCCAACCTGCGGCAGCACCGGCACCAATGGCCACAGCCCCGGCGCCAGCCCCCAGCAGGGTCGCGCGCAGCATGAAATTTACCAAAATAAACCGCCGTGTCGCGCCAAGGGTTTTCAGAACTGCTGCTTCATAGGTTCGCGCCCGTTCCCCCGCCGCCGCGGCCCCGACCAGCACGACAACCCCAGTCAGCAGGGTGGCCAGCGCGCCGTAAGTTATTGCGCTGGCGATGCCACCAAGCACCCCGGTCAAACGGGCAATCCCGTCCCGCACGCTGATCACTGTGATGTTCGGGTGGGCAACACTCAGATCACGAAGAATTGCGGCTTCCGACGCCGCCTTGGAATAAACGGTTGAAATATAGGTGTGTGGCGCACCAGCAATTGCCCCGGGGTTCATTGAAAGCACAAACCCCATTCCGGCGTTCGAAAAATCCACATCGCGAAAGCTGGTAATGGTGCCCGTGATATCGCGCCCCAGCACATTGATTGTCATGGTGTCCGACAGTTGCAAACCTATTTCCTCTGCCTCTTTGGCCCCAAAACTGATTTGCGGCGGGCCGGTGTAATCGGCTGGCCACCATTGCCCTTGGGTCAGTTTGGTTCCCGCCGGTTTGCTGGCTGAATATGTGATGCCCCGGTCCCCCGATATCACCCAATGGTCGCCTGCCACTTCGGATGCGGGCCGCCCGTTTATTTTGCTGATGACCCCACGCAACATTGGGGCGCTTTGAACCCGGTTAACAGACGGGTCATTTCCCACCCGCGCACGATAGGCGTCCAGTTGTCCTGGTTGAATATCAACCACAAAGAATGATGGTGCCAAGTCCGGCAGTTCGCGCGCAATAGCACCCCGCAGGTTACTATCGATCTGCCCCACACCGGCCAGAACTGACAGCCCGATCCCAAGGGCCAGTATGACCGACATTGCTTCACTTCCGGGGCCGCCTGCTGATACCAGGGCAAAACGCAGCACAGTAACCCTGCGAAATATTCTGGCCCTGGCCAGCCGACGCGCAGAGCGGCGGATCACAAAGGCCATAACCGCAAGGGTCACGAAAACACCGATCACCCCGGTTGCTGCCCATATGGTTAGCCGGGCTTGCCCTGTAAATGCCGCCGCCGTACCAACCAGGACCACCAGAATTGAAATGGTGAATAAGATGAATGGCCATCTCGGCCACCCGGATAGCCCAAGCGATGCATCCCGAAACAGGGTTGCCGCCCGCACGTTCAGGGTTCTGGACAATGGCCAGACGGTAAAAAGCGTGGCAACCAGAACACCGTAAATTGCGGCCTCTGCCAAGGGGCGCAATTGCAGGCCACTGACAACGGGAACCGGCAGCTTTGCCTCTATCAGCGGGGCCAGCAGAATTGGAACCGCCGCCCCAAGGGCAACCCCCAGAATGATGCCAAGCGCACCAAGGGCTGCGATCTGTAACAGGTACACCTGAAAAATGGTCCGCCCCTCTGCGCCAAGGGATTTCAGGGTCGCAATTACCTGCACCTTTTCATCCAGATAAGATTTCACGGCCGCCGAAACCCCGACGCCACCAACCACCAGCCCGGCCAAACCAACCAAGACCAGAAACGTGGCCAGACGTTCTACGAAACGGGAAATTCCGGGGGCACCATTTCGGCTGTCACGCCATCTTAGGCCACCAACATCGCTGGTCTGTTCGGCCTGTTCCTGCAAGGCATCCAGATCGGTGCCCGTTGTCAGTTTCAGGCGATAGGACGCATCAAACAGGCTTCCCGGTTGCAACAACCCGGAATTCACCAAATCTGCCGTGCGCACGATTGTCCGCGGCCCAAGCCCGAATGTGGCCCCCGCACTGTCGGGTTCATGCATCAAGACCGCCATCAGGGCAAAGTCCTGTTCCCCCAACCGGATGGTGTCGCCCACCACCAGCCCAAGGCGGTCCACCAGCAGGCGTTCCATAACAACGCCAGCCAAACCACCCCGCCCGTCCAGTGCAACGGCAAGCCCCATATCCGGTTCAAGCAATGTAGACCCATAGATCGGATAGGCCCGGTCAACACCTTTTACCTGTGTCAGGGCGCGCTCTGCCCCACCCGGCCGGTCAACCACGGCCATAGAACGGAAATCAACGATTTCTGATACCTTAATCGCGGTGTTATCCATCCACTGGCGTTCGTCGCTGCTGGCGAACCGGTAGGTTAACTTGATCTCGGCGTCACCGCCCAGAATGGCCGCCCCTTCCCGCGCCAACCCCAGTTCAATACTTTCGCGCACGCTGCCCACAGCGGCGATTGCGGCAATGCTAAGGGTCAGGCAAGCCAGAAACACCCGGAACCCCTTTAGCCCCCCGCGCAACTCGCGTCGTGCTATTTTGGCGGCGACCCGCAGACTCATCCGGGGGCCCCTGTATCGATATGACCATCCTTTAGGGTAATGATGCGATCACACCGGGCCGCAAGTTCAGGCGCATGGGTCACCAGAACCAAAGTGGTGCCGTGGCGTTCCCGCAGGGTGAACAACAGGTCCATAATTGACTGTCCTGTGGTTCCGTCCAGATTTCCGGTTGGTTCATCGGCCAACAAAATATTGGGCCGCGTGACCCCTGCGCGGGCAATTGCCACACGCTGTTGTTCACCACCCGATAGCTGTGACGGGTAATGCCCGCCACGGCCCCCAAGGCCAACTGCGTCCAGTTCAGCGGTGGCCCGTTCCAGTGCATCGCTGATACCCGCCAGTTCCAGCGGTGTTGCGACATTTTCAAGGGCGGTCATTGTGGGGATCAGGTGGAAAGACTGGAAAACCACGCCCATATGCTTGCGCCTAAACCGTGCCAGCGCATCTTCGTTCATTCCTGTCAGGTCACAACCCAGAACATTCACCGTCCCGGCTGTCGCGCGCTCCAACCCGCCAAGCAGCATAAGAAGCGAAGATTTCCCAGAACCGGAAGGCCCGATCAGCCCAAGGGTTTCGCCCTGATCAACATCCAGTGACACATCGCACAATATCTCGACCATGCCGGCATTTCCTGCCAAACTCAGCCTCACGTTCCGTAATGAGATAATAGCCACTGTCATGTCCTTATATTTTCGCCTGCCGCCATTCTTTGAATATGGGGTAAAATTTACAATCAACAACCTTTCGGTTGTATTGATTATTTCTGCTTTTATGGCGTTCTGGGGTGGCGCGGCCAAGGCAGATCAAATCACAATTGCGGTATTGGGTGATAGTCTGGTGCAGGGGTACGGCCTGCCACAGGATGCAGGCTTTGTACCACAACTGGAAGGCTGGCTGCACAGGCATGGTGTTGACGTGACCCTGATCAACGCCGGTGTGTCTGGCGATACCAGTGCTGGTGGATTGTCACGGGTTGACTGGACCCTTGGGCCAGATGTGGATGGGCTGATCCTTTCGCTGGGGGCTAATGATGCACTGCGCGGGATTGACCCTGATGTAACGCGCAGCAATCTGGACGCCACTTTGAAAATCGCCGCATCACGGCCGGTTCCGGTTTTGCTGGTGGGGATCATTGCCCCCGGCAACTATGGCCCCGACTATCAGGATAGGTTTCAGGCGATATACCCGGCATTGGCCGAAAAATATGGCGTGATGTTTTATGCAAATTTCATTCAGGCCCTTGTTGATCTGCCAAGCCGCACGGCCACACTGGCAAAATACTATCAGGGTGACGCGTTGCACCCCAATGCAGATGGGGTGGCGCTGATTGTGGGCGCCATGGGGCCTGCGGTTGCAAAACTGGCTGCCACACTGGACTAGGGCTTTGGGTGGTCGTCGTAGTCGTCGTTTAAAATCCGGTGGCTGTCCCCTTGGGGATCATCAAACTGTTGGCCTTTCAGCGCCCAGTAAAACGCCCCAAGACCAACACCCCCAAGGATTAGTGATATCGGGATCAGATACACCAAAACATTCATCGTCGCGTTAACCTTAGCGCGTTAAGAGACACCGAAATTGATGACCCTGACATCGCCAGCGCCGCCGCCAAAGGCGTTGCCAGTCCGGCCAGCGCAACCGGGATGGCAACCATGTTATAAAGTGCTGCAATGGCAAAGTTTTCCTTGATGCGCCGGGTTGCAGATTTGGCCACCAATACTGCCTCGGCAATTGGCTCCAACGATGCGCCCAGCAGGACGATATCGGACACCACTCGTGCGGCTTCCAGTGCGCTGGCCGGTGAAATTGAAACATGGGCCGCCGCCAGTGCCGCCGTATCATTCAGGCCGTCGCCAACCATCATCACCTTGCGGCCCGCCTTGGCCAGAACTGCGATACGCGCGGCCTTATCGGCGGGCAACATATCAGCGTCCCACACGGTTATCCCGACCCGTTCAGCAATATTGGCAACTGCGGCCGGGGCATCACCGGACAATAATATCACGTCTTTGCCTTGCTTGACCAAGGCGCGCACCGCGCCCTCGGCCCCATCGCGCAGCGCATCGTTGAACCTGAAGGTGATCACCGGATCAGCGCCGATTTTCAGGTAGGTTGCCGTAACCCCTGCAACACTGGCCCCCAGCCAGCCAGCCCGGCCAAGACGCACCGTCCGACCCTGCCAAATACCTTCCAGACCAAACCCCGGCACCTCGGTAATGTCACCAACATCTGCCGGGGAATACCCGGCGGCCTGTGCCGCCCCTGCCAGTGCAATCGCCAGCGGGTGCGCCGACCCCTGTGCCAGTGCAAGTGCGACACCCATATCGCGGGCGCTGTATCCTGCAATATCGTCCAGTTCCGGGTTGCCACGGGTCAGGGTGCCGGTTTTATCAAACACCACTGTGTCCACCTCGGCCAACCGTTCCAGCGCGGTTGCATTTTTGATCAGCATCCCGGCCCGAAACAGCCGCCCCGACGCCGCAGTTGCCACCGCCGGCACCGCCAGCCCAAGGGCGCAGGGACAGGTGATAATCAAAACAGCCACTGCAATATTCATCGACAGTCGCAGATCCCCAGTGCCCCAGAACCAGCCAATAAAGGCAAGTAGCGCCAATATATGGACAGATGGCGCATATATCTGCGCGGCCTTATCGGCCAGTGACGTATACCGGTTTCGCGCCGTTTCAGCCACGGCCACCAGATCTGCCATCCGGTGCAGGGAACTGTCCTTACCGGCGGCGGTGACCCGAACCACCAGCGGGCCGGTCAGGTTGACCTCACCCGCACTTAGAACCGCACTGGGGGACACAACAACCGGCATGCTTTCGCCCGTTAAAAGGGACCGGTCAATTTCACTGGACCCTTCGGTAATCACCCCGTCCACAGGCACCCGCCCGCCGGGTAATACCCGCACCAGATCACCCACCTTCAGGTTGGCCACATCAACCGTTGCACCATCAACCGTCAGGGCGCGGGGGACCTCAAGTGCGGCCAGTTCTTCGGCGGCGGAACGGGCCACACTGCGGGTCCGGTGGTCCAGATAGCGCCCCGCCAGCAAAAAGAACGTCAGCGACAGCGCCGCATCAAAATAGGCGTGTTCACCGCTTTGCATGGTTTCAAAAACTGACATTCCCGAGGCGAGCAAAATAGCCAGCGATATGGGAACATCCATATTCAGGCGGCCCACGCGCAGGGCCGACCAGCCGTTTACAAAAAAGGGTTGGGCAGAAAAAGCAACCGCAGGCAGGGCAATGGCGGCAGAAATCCAGTGGAACATGTCACGGGTTGCCTCGGCCGCCCCGGACCAGACGGCCACCGACAACAGCATGACATTCATCATCGCAAACCCGGCAACCGCCAGACGCATCAGTAACGCCTTACCCTGTTGTTCGGTGCGGGTGCTGGACAGGACACCGGGGTCAAGTTCGTGGGCCTCATACCCGGCCTGTGACAGGACCTGCACCAGATGTTGGGCGGTGATTGCGCCATCTGCTTCAACGCTGGCGCGTTTCAGGGTCAGGTTCACCCGCGCGCTGTGTACACCGGGATCTGCGTGCAAGGCCCGTTCAACGGCGGAAATGCATCCGCCACAGTGAATTGTGGGCAGTGACAGTAATATACGCCCGGCCTGATCATCCTTTGCACCCGCCAGATCCACAGCCGCCGGTCCTGCAACGCAGGCAGGGCAGGCCGATATGCTGGGCGCATCTGTCATGGGCTATTTTACCAGTATCACAATGCGCTGACGAAATGGGGTGCCGTCCTGTGCCACCGCCTGCATCCGCAGGTTCCAGTTGCCCGGTGCCAGATCAGCCGGCGCCACATAGGCAGTTCCGTCAAAGGTAAATTCGGGGGTTTGATCACGGCTGACATTGGTGGCGCGCCCCAGCGTGCCGGCAAGTTCAGCCACGCGCACCGGTTCACCGTTTTTGTCCCTTATCGAAAGGGTCAAAATACCCCCCGACACCGTGGCCACAACATCCCAGCCCAATGCGATCTGTGCCGCCTTATCCCCATTAAAGTTTTGCGAAGCCACATAGGAATTGCGGGTTTCCAGGCCGGGAAACGTCTTAACGGCCATATAGGCCATCGTCAGGTTTACCCCGATGATAACGCCAAAAAAGGACGCAACGATCGCGAACACCTTTCGTCCGGTTAAAACTTTTTCGCTCATCTCGCACTCCCGTTGAAGACGGTATCATCATAGGTCCGCTCATCGCTTATCAGATCTTCGACCCACAGGCGAAAGCCGGTGCGATCCAGTTTGTCTGCGCCGCTTCCTACCGGTGCTGTCACGTATACGCGCTGTAACAGGGTTGAATCGGCAGGCACATTAACTGAAAGATCCGGTGTTCCTTCCAGTTCAATGCGCAAGATCACATCAGTGGTCAGTGAAATTCGAAACGGCCTGTCATCGCCATTTTTGTTGCGCAGGCGCACGTCATAGGCATTACGGATTGACCCGTCCGACAGCATCACAAAGGTGGGGTTGCGAACCGGCGCCACGGACATATCAATATCAGGGCGAATAAACAGGGCAAATACCAACCCAAAACCGATCAGGGACCAAAGTGTTGTGTAAAGAATCGTGCGTGGGCGCAGGACGTGTTTCCATATCTTTTTGGGTTGCCCCCCGGCGCGTTCGGCCGTTTCGTCCGTCAGGGCCAGATAATCGATCAAACCGCGCGGCTTTCCGATTTTATCCATAATATCATCGCAGGCATCGATGCACAGCGCGCAGGTGATGCATTCAAGTTGCTGGCCTTCGCGTATATCAATACCAACCGGGCAGACATTGACGCAGGCCATGCAATCGATGCAATCACCTAACTGATCCGGGTTCGCCGCCTTGCTTAGCTTGCCACGCGGTTCCCCGCGCCAGTCGCGATAGGCAACAGTCAGGGTTTCTTCATCAACCATGGCGGCCTGAATGCGCGGCCACGGACACATATAGATGCAAACCTGTTCACGGGCGAACCCACCAAACATAACTGTAAATAATGTCAGAACCGCAATTGTCGTATAGGCAACCCGATGTGCATTCAAAGTGAACAGATCAACCAACAGCACAGGCGCATCGGTGAAATAGAAAACCCATGCCCCGCCGGTTGCGACACCGATCAGCCCCCAGATGATCCACTTGGTAAACCGCAATCGCCACTTGCGAATGTTCCACTTGGAATTCCACAGCCGGATACGGGCGTTTCTGTCGCCCTCAACCCAGCGTTCAACCAGTATAAACAGGTCGGTCCAGACGGTTTGTGGGCAGGCATACCCACACCACACCCGCCCAAGGGCCGAGGTAAACAAAAACAGCCCCAGCCCGGCCATGATCAAAAGACCGGCAATGAAATAAAATTCATGTGGCCATATTTCGATCCAGAAAAAGAAAAACCGCCGCCCGGCCAGATCAACCAGAACCGCCTGATCCGGAAGGTTCGGCCCCCGATCCCAACGCAACCAGGGCGTCAGATAGTAAACTGCAAGGGTAAGCCCCATGATCCACCACTTAAGGGATCGGAATTTACCCGAAACCCGGCGCGGAAATACCGGTTCTCTGGCCGCATATAGTTGATCTTTTTGGTCCGAGGATGACATCGTTGTTCAATCCGATTGCACAGGTACTACCTAGTTAAGATTTGAACCCAGACAAGACGCTTTGACACTGCGAAAGGGACGTGATTTACACGGTTACAAACCAGTAACAAATCAGGTATATTTGTTTTATTGGGGCGACAGCGCAAAAATTGCCGCGCAATTACCCCACTAAGCGGCGCCGACCCTGTGAAAACGCGCGAACAGGATCAAGGGTCGGCGCCTATCCCAGAACTAAGGTTCTGGAAATGGATAGGCCTACTCACCACCTCCGAGTTGGTGAACAAAGGCTGAAACTGCTTTTACCTGAGCGCCGGTCAAACGGCCACCCCAGTTCGGCATAACGGCATTTCTGGCACTGGTAATCGTTTGTGTGACACTTTCAATGTCGCCGCCGAACAACCAGATGGCGTCTGCCAAGTTTGGCGCACCCTGTTCACGATCACCAGTTCCGTCTTCTTTGTGGCACGATACACAGTTATCTTCAAAGATTGCAGCCCCTGAACTTGCCAACCCGGCGTCATGTTCAGAATTGGACAGGGACAGCGCATAATTGGCCACCTGTGCGATTTCTTCTTTTTCAAGAAACTCACCAAAGGCGGGCATTTCAGAATAACGTGTTTCATCACTTGTGCTGCGAACACCGTAACGAACGGTCTGGGCGATCGCTTCGATGTCGCCGCCCCACAGCCAGTCATTATCCAGCAGGTTGGGGTAGCCCTTGGCCCCCTGCGCCCCGGAACCATGACACTGCGAACAGTTGCTTCTGAACACCGCCGCACCCGCGTTTACCGCATAGCTTTGCAATTCAGTGTCTGCGGACACCAGCGTAATGTCCGTTTCTGACAGTTTGGCCTCAATTTCGGCGTTGGCATCCGTGAACTTCTGGATATCCGCCTTGACCTCGCCCCGTGTGGACCAGCCCAGCAGCCCCGGCGTTGCGCCTTTGATCAGGGGGATCGCCGGGTAGGCAATGGCATAGGCGACCGCCCAGATGATGCAGGCATAAAATGACCACAACCACCAGCGCGGCAGTGGGTTGTTATATTCTTCAATCCCGTCCCAGCTGTGACCAGTTGTTTCAGGTTGCTTTTTCTCGGGCTTCTGGGCCATCAGACAGCCTCCTTGTTTTCGGGTTCGACATCCCCGGCCGGTTTATCTTCGTGGCGAAAAGGGATGTCGGCGGTGTCTTTGTGAACGGCGCGACTGCCGGGGCGAAACGCCCATAATACGGCGGCGGCAAAAAAGCCAAACATCGCGATCAGGATCCAGCTGTCAGCCAGTTCGCGAAGAAACGAATATGTGTCCATTGTCGCCCCCTAGCGGCTTGCGTCCGGGATGAAGGTTGAAAAATCAACCAACGTGCCCAGCATTTGCATATAAGCGATCAGCGCGTCCATTTCCGATATTCCCGGCAGGCCATCAAAGTTGGCAACCTGCGCATTCGGATAACGTGCCAGCAACCCGTCAGTGTCACTGTCGGGGTCTGCCTGGGCCTCAAAATCGGCCAGGGCCACATCGATCATTTCATCGGTGTAGGGCACGCCCACAAATTTGTGGGTCGCCATCAGTTCCCCGATATATTCGCCCTCAATCTTGTGATCCAGCAGAAAGCCATATTTCGGCATCACCGATTCCGGTACAACCGATTGCGGATCTGTCAGGTGATCAACATGCCATTCATCTGAATAGCGCCCACCAACCCGTGCCAGGTCAGGCCCGGTCCGCTTGGAGCCCCACTGAAACGGGTGGTCGTACATGGATTCAGCCGCCAGGCTGTAATGGCCGTAACGCTCAACCTCGTCACGAAGTGGGCGGATCATCTGGCTGTGGCAAACGTAACAACCTTCACGGATGTAAATGTCACGCCCCTGCAGTTCCAGTGGCGAATACGGGCGCATGCCATCAACTTCTTCGATCGTATTTTCCAGATAGAACAGGGGTACGATTTCCACGATCCCGCCGATTGAAACCACCAACAGGCTGCCAACCAGCAAAACTGTTGCGTTGGTTTCGATGAACTTATGTTTGTCTAGGATACCCATATCAACGGCCCCCCTATTCTGCTGGCGCCGCGGCAGTTGCATCGGCCTTGGCCGGTGCCCTGCGCACAGTCATCCAGAGGTTATAGCACATGATCAAAGC
>DAOURA010000042.1 GCA_030625325.1 Marinosulfonomonas sp. | reverse complement strand
TGGGCGCAAAAGGGTGGCCAATGGACAGCCGAGCGCGCCCACCAGATATTCAGGGATATCATCGATACGTTTGAAGCCCCGCCGATGGATGTGGCGATCCGTGATGAGCTGGCGGATTTCGTGGCCCGGCGAAAATCACAGGGCGGTGCGCCAACCGATTTTTAATCGATAAAATATGCATAAGATTGAATGATGGTATTCGGATTTTCTTAAGTCTTGGGGCCTAAGGCGGGGGGGCAATAAAGGAGCCCGCCATGCATGGCCTGATAAACCGATCAATCCAGTGTTTCATTCGTGATACCTACGGCCCCGCGGCTTGGGGCGATGTGGCGTTGGCAGCCAAGCTTGGGTTTTCCAACTTTGAATCACTGATGACATATGATGATGAACTGACCTTTGCGGTGATTGATGCGGCTTGTCTGCGACTGGATAAGCCACGTGACACCCTGTTGGAAGACCTTGGAACTTACCTTTGTTCGCACCCTAACCTTGAACCGGTGCGCCGCCTGTTACGGTTCGGCGGGGGAACATTTTCTGAATTTCTATGCTCGCTTGATGATCTGGACGAACGGGCGCGACTGGCGGTGTCTGACCTGGAGCTTCCCAATATTGAACTTTACCGCGAAGGCCCCGGCATCGTTTCTATGTATTGTGAGGCAAGTTATACAGGCTTTGGGCATCTCATGGTTGGTGTGTTGCGCGCCATGGCAGATGATTACGGGACACTGGCATTGTTGGAACATATGGGTATCGAAGAGGGGCGAGAGGTTCTTTCAATTCGAATGCTGGACGCTGGTTTTTCCAGTGGTCGGGAATTCAGCCTTGCCGGGGGGGTCGCATAATATGGCGGGTGGAATTGATCTGATTGGGTTAAATTCGGATGTGCTTGATGTCGTCATGCCGATAAGTCTGGTCATTAATCCAACAGGGCGCATTTCCCGGGTTGGGCGAACCCTTGCCAAGATGTCTCAGGGTGAAGACCTGGTCGGCCAAAAGTTTTCTGATTCTTTTATTCTGCATCGCCCCAGAAGCTGCAACATGACATTTGGTATATTAAAAGGAATTACCGGTCAAAAGCTGCGTGTTGGGTTTCGAAATAGTCCCGGAATAATGATGAAAGGGGTTTTGGTCGAAGAAAGGATATCGGGTTGCCTGCTGTTGAACTTGTCATTCGGGTTTTTGGTGTTTGAGGCTGTGCAGAAATATGGCCTGACCAACGATGACTTTGCACAAACTGACCTGGCGATTGAAATGCTGTACTTGGTTGAGGCAAAAACAGCCGTGATGGATGAATCGCGCCGCCTGAATGGTCGTCTGCAACTGGCCCGGGAAGAGGCCGAGGAACAGGCCTCTACCGATGTTTTGACCGGGCTGAAAAACCGGCGCGCGATGGAGCAGGGGTTGGCGCGAATGCGTGATGAACAAACGCCCTTTGGGCTGATGCATCTGGATCTGGATTATTTCAAAACGGTCAATGATACATTCGGCCATGCCGCAGGCGACGTGGTTTTGCAGGCGGCGGCAAAGGTGTTGCTGGAAGAAACCCGTGAACAGGATATCGTCGCGCGTGTGGGGGGGGACGAATTTGCCCTGATGTTCAAGGGGCCGATCAGCCCTGAAAAATTATCAAAAATAGCCAAACGGATTGTGACCCGTCTGGAAGAGCCGGTGATGTTCGAAGGAAATACCTGCCGGATTTCTGGCAGTATCGGTTTCACCTGTTCTGAGTTTTATGACGTTCCGGATCTTGATCAGATGTTGTCCCATGTTGATCTGGCGCTTTATGAATCCAAGGATAAGGGGCGCGCCTGCACAACTATGGTTACGCCGGCCCTGTTGGAAAAGGCAAAAAAGGCCCATGAAATCATGGCTTAGGGTTGGGGTTTTATCGCCCGTGCAGGGGGGCCGGCGGCCCGGTTGTTAATGCCAACCCGTCAGTTGTTCACCCGCAATCACATTCAGCATTTCAATGGCGGTGTCACTGTCATTCAGGCAACGGATAAAGGCAAAGTTTTCACCCCCCGCGTCCAAAAATACCTGCCGCGCGCGGATCTGGATTTCTTCCAGCGTTTCAACACAATCTGTGGCAAACCCCGGTGAAATAACGCAGATATTGCGCCGTCCGTTTTGGGCGTGTTCGCGCAAGGCCTGTTCCAGATCAGGCCCAAGCCAGACACCGCGTCCGGGGCTGGACTGATAGGCCAGTTGCATGTCCCCGGCCTTGCCCGCCAGTTCATCCCCCAACAGGTGGGCGGTTTTTTCACAGTGCCCCTGATAGGGGTCGCCCTGTTCAATGAATTCAACCGGCAGCCCGTGAAAGGATGTGATCAGGGCGTCTGGCACCCAGTCTAACCCATCCAGATGGGTGCGCACCGACGCCGCAAGGGCGCCGATATAGGCGGGGTGATTATAATAGGGCGGCACGGTGCAAATGGCCGGTTGCACGCGCATTTTTCCCAGCGCGTCATAGGCTTTGTCCAGCGCCGAGGCGGTGGTTGGTGCGCTGTATTGCGGATAAAGCGGGAACAACAGAATGCGTTCACACCCGGCCACCTGCAGGCGGGCGATACCGTCGGCAATGGGGGGCTGGCCATAACGCATGGCCCAGTCAACGGCCACTTTGTCACGGTTGCCCGGCAGGCGCGACAGTCGTGTGGCCTGTGATCGGGTGACGGTTTTCAGGGGTGATTCATCCAGATCCCGGTTCCATATCTGATCATAGGCGTGGCCCGATCTTTTTGGGCGCCGCATCAGGATGATACCGTTCAGCACCAGCCACCAGATCAGCCCGCGCTTTTCGATCACACGTTTGTCGGACAGAAATTCCTTTAGGTATCGACGCATTGGGCCAAATGATGTGGCCTCGGGGGTGCCGAGGTTGATCAGCAATATACCGGCTTTTTGGTTCATGGTTCACCCGGCAGACCGCATTTTCAGATTTGGCCGGGTGCCGGCTGTAATCGTCTGCTCGGCCCGTGCGCCGTTTGCGATCTGACGCAGGGCAGGGGTGTCCAGGATGTGGATCAGGGACAGGTCGCTGACCTTAATTATTTTTTGATCTTCCAGAATTTTATAGCACCGGCTGACGGTTTCGGGCTGCATCCCCAGGTATTCCGCCAGATCCAGACGGCGGGCCGGGATTTCAACGCGGTCTTTTTTGCTTTTGCCCGGGTTGCGGTGGCTGCATTCAAAAATGAAGGACGCCAGTTTTTCCAGCGCCTGTTTCTTGGCCAGATCGGATGAATGATCGATCGCGCGGAACGACTGATCACGCAGGCTGTCCCAGATCACGCTGCGTGCCCGTGGGTTGCTGTGGACGATGCTTTCAAAGATGCGTGGCGACAGTTTGCAGACCTTTAGTTTGCTCAGGGCGACCAGATGCCCAACCTTGCGGTTGCTTGAATTGCGCATATCCACAACATCGCCGCGGGTATAAAAGGCGGCAATTGTCTTGCGCCCGTCGTTCAGCAGGTGTTGCAGGCTCATCACCCCGGATTCGATTACAAAAATAGGCCAGCGCGCGATCAGGTCATCATGGATGGTCTGGCCCCGTTTGAACGTTGTAGTTTGTGATTTGGCGCTCAGGCTAACCAACTCGGGGGGGGATAACGTGGCACAGAAATTGCTGGAATCACAAAATAGCGCGCAAATCTTGCAGTCTTCTGGCGTTTGATCGGACATGATCGGGCGGACCTTTCGGGTGAAGTTATTGCAGCTGTTTTTTGGGTACATACAATGGCATTCATTTTGATCTGTAGCAACAATCCAACTTTCAGGACATACTGACGCGGTCTTCACGCGCCGGTTTGATCTTGGCCCAACATAGATTATCCAAGTGTTCGTATGTTTTCAATCAAGTTTACGCGCCTGAGCAGGGGGAAAGAAACGCCATGAATGAAATAATCACCAGTTGTTGTGATTCTAACGTGGTGGGGCTTTGTTCACTGGAAGAGGTGCGGCGTGAATTGCTGGCGCTGGTGGGGCGCACGGCGGGCGAAACCAGCGTGCCGCTGGACGCCTGTGTGGGGCGCACCCTGGCGCGCGATGTGGTGGCCGGGTTTGCCCTGCCACCGTGGGATAATTCGGCGATGGATGGCTATGCCCTTGGTCCCGGCGACGACAGCGGGCGCTATAATGTCAGTGCGCGCACGGCGGCGGGCGAACAGGCGGTTGATCAACCGCTAAGCGTCGGGGAAGCGGTGCGGATATTCACCGGCGCGCCGGTTCCCAAGGGCACATTCGCGGTTGCCATGCAGGAAAACGTCACCCGCGACGGGGATTTTATTACTGTTGCCGGCACCCCGCTGGCGCGTCAGCACATCCGCGCCGGTGGCGAAGACATAACCGCCGGCGACGACCTGATCCGTGCGGGCACGGTTCTGGACACAAGGCATGTGGCGATCATGGCCGCGATGGGCATGGCCGAAATTCCGGTGACCGGGCAGGTGCGCGTGGCGTTGTTTTCGTCGGGCAAAGAATTACAGGACCCCGGTGGCCCGCTTGGACCGGCGTCAATTCATGATTCCAACCGCTGGATGTTAAAGGCACTGTTGCGCAGCCCGGCCATTGTGATCGAAGACCTTGGTATCCTGCCGGACGATCGCCCGTCCATTGCGCGCACCATTGCCGGTGCCGCTGAACGGGCCGACCTGATCCTGAGCACGGGGGGCGTTTCTGTGGGTGAGGAAGACCATATCATGGGGGCCCTTGCCGATATTGGTGGTGACCCGAAACAGCGAAAGATTTCCGTTAAACCCGGCAAACCGGTGGTGTTTGGCCGCATTGGCAATGCAATTGCACTGGGCCTGCCGGGTAATCCGGTGGCGGCGCTGGTGTCGTTTCAAAACCTTGCCCGCCCGGTGATCGCCACCATGTCGGGCGCGCCGGTCAGTGAACTGTCCCCCAGCCCGGCGGTTGCCAATTTTGACTGGTCGCGCAAGGCGGGGCGCACTGAATATTTTTCTGCGGTGGTGGTGGGGCATGATGCCATTGGCCTGCCGGTCCTGAAACAATCGGGTCAGACCGGGTCCGCCCGGTTGCGCCCACTGGTGGCGGGGGATGGGTTGGCACGCATCAGTGGCGACACCACCCGCGTCTCCCCCGGTGACCGGCTGGATTGGTTTCCCTTTTCCCCCGGCTTTGCATTATGATCGCCCATTGGAGAGACGCTGAATGAAAGATACGCCAGAAACCCCGGTTGAAACCCTGTCCCTGACCGGGATTGAGTTTGCCGACGGCACCCATGTGGATCAGGTGCTTAGTGACGTGGCCGATGCCCTGATCGGGCGCGGTTTGCGGGTGGCTGGCTTGATCCAGATCAGGGGTCAGTCGGGGGGCGATTGCAATTGCCGCGAAATGCACCTGCGTGACCTGCACACCGGCAAACTGCACCGGATTTCCGAAGAACGCGGCCCAGAGGCGCGCGGTTGTCATCTGGACTGGGAAGCCTTGATGACACTGGCCCAGTCGGTTGAACAAAACCTGTCGGACGAAACCGATGTTTTGATTATCAACCGCTTTGGGCGCTCTGAAAGTGAAGGGCGTGGTTTTCGCGGCGCCATCGAAAAGGCCCTGTCCCTTGGGATCAGGGTAATCGTTGCCGTGCGCGGACAATACGGCGAACAATGGGGCGAATTCCACGGCGGCATGGCCCATTCCTGCCCGCCGGACAAGGATAAGGTATTGGCAAGCCTATAGGGGTAAACGGCCCCACAGACCTATGCCTAAAGCGCGGATTATTTTGGCGGCAACAATCAGGATTGTTTCAGGTAAATCGCCGGGTGCGGATACCCCTAAGCTGAAATTTCAGAAATAATAACCATCAACCTTGCCATTGCATGGCGATTGTCCATGGGTCATTCTTGGCGCGAACATGATCAATTGGGGAACTTACTATGGATCTGGGAATTACCGGGAAAAGCGCAATTATTTGCGCGTCGTCAAAAGGGCTGGGGCTGGGGTGCGCGCGTGCGCTGGCGGCTGAAGGGGTTAATATCGTCATGAATGCCCGCGGGGCGGATGCGCTGAACGCTGCGGCAGAAGATATTCGCGCGCAATTTGGTGTTACGGTCACCACCGTTGCGGGCGACATTACCACGCAGGCGGGGCGCGACGCGGTTCTGGCGGCGGCGGGGGACGTGGATATTCTGGTCAATAACGCAGGTGGCCCGCCACCGGGGATGTGGTCGGATTGGTCGCGCGATGACTTTATCGCGGCACTGGACGCCAATATGTTGACGCCGATTGCGATGATCCAGGCGCTGGTGCCGGGGATGATGGCGAAGGGCTGGGGGCGTGTTGTCAACATCACCAGTCAGTCGGTCAAATCGCCCATTGCGATCCTTGGCTTGTCCAATTCGGCCCGCGCGGGGCTAACCGGGTTTGTTGCCGGTACGTCGCGCCAGGTTGCACCAGAAGGCGTTACCATCAACAACCTGCTGCCGGGTATCCACGCCACAGACAGGGCTGCGGCCCTTGATGGCGGCGTGGTCAAGGAACAGGGGATCACAATGGAGCAGGCCCGCGCACAACGGGCGGCAACCATTCCGGCGCGCCGCTATGGAACGGCGGCAGAATTTGGGGCCACATGTGCGTTTTTGTGTTCCCAGCACGCCGGGTTTATTGTCGGGCAGAATATCCTTGCCGATGGTGGCGCGGTGAACGCCACCCTATGAACGACGGTCGGCAGGGTTGCGACGTTGCGCCCTGCCTGTTATCGACGCCAAACCCGATGGTTTTAATCGGATAACTAAAAAGGCGTACAGGTTTGCAGGATCAAACCCCCAGACTGGAAATCCGCGATATCCGCCGTGTCTTTGATGGCCGGGTGGTTGTTGACGGCGTATCCCTGCGCGTCATGCCGGGGCAGGTGACCTGTTTGCTGGGCCCGTCAGGGTGCGGGAAATCAACAACCTTGCGCATCATTGCCGGGGTTGATCGTCAGGACGAAGGCACGGTTCTGGTGGATGGGCAGGTCATTTCTGATGTGGCCCATGACACACCGCCCGAGGGGCGATCAATTGGCCTGATGTTTCAGGATTTTGCACTGTTTCCCCACCTGTCGGTGGCCGGAAATGTCGGGTTCGGCCTGAAAGGATCAGCCGGTGAGCGCGGCAAAAGGGTTAAGGAACTATTGGACCGCGTGAACATGTCACACATGACTGATGCCTACCCCCATCAGTTGTCGGGGGGGGAACAACAGCGCGTTGCCCTTGCGCGTGCCCTTGCCCCAAGGCCGCAGATCATGTTGATGGATGAACCCTTTTCCGGGCTTGATCAGCGGCTAAAGGATGACATCCGGGACGCAACGCTTGAAATTCTAAAGGCTGAGGGCACGGCTGTTTTGTTGGTCACCCATGAACCGGACGAAGCCATGCGTATGGCCGATGAAATTGCCCTGATGCGTGACGGGAAGATTGTTCAAAGTGGTGCGCCCTATAACATTTACAACGCCCCCGTTGACCGTGAGGCAGCAGCATTCTTTAGTGATATCAACGTGATACACGGCGAAGTTCATGGTGCTTTGGCCAAAACGGCCTTTGGTGACTTTTTGGTTCCGGGGCATTGTGATGGCACACCGATTGATATCGTGATCCGCCCACAGCATTTGCGGATCGACTTTGACAGGTCAGGAACCGGCCCCAACCCAACACCACAGGACGGGGTTCCGGCGCGTGGTGTTGTGACGCGTGCGCGTTTTATGGGCTGTGAAAGTCTGGTGGAATTCAAGATGGATTACGATGGGTCCGTGTTAAAGGCCACTGTGCCCTCTGTTTTTCTGCCCAAGCCGGGAACAGCGCTGTGGTTGATGATCAGGCGGGATCGTTGCTTTGTGTTTGCTGTCAAGGGCTAACAAGGCGAACTTAACCTAATAAGGCGGCAATAAACATGAAAGCCCCCGCTGTTTACCGGCCTGCGCCGGGTCGGCCTGTGATTCGGGCAAAACTAAATCTGATCAACGGCCAAATCTGCCGTGGCAGGCTATTTACCCCATCCGGGACAAAATGACCCCGTGTTAAGGCGAAAAAAAAGCACTGCCGGGCCGTTTGGTACTTTCAGAACTGGCCCAGAGCCAATAGATACCTATATGAATTTCGAAAGGTGGCGCATACGCGCCCAGACAAAGGGAGAGCCCCCATGCTCAATAATATCGGCCTTCCAGGCCTTCTGCTTATCGCCGTTGTTGTTCTTGTCCTGTTCGGGCGGGGCAAAATTTCGTCCCTTATGGGCGAAGTTGGCAAAGGTATTACATCCTTCAAACGCGGTGTGGATGAGGGTAAAAAAGAAATCGATGAGCAAACTGAAGTTGCCCGCGACATCACCCCTGAAGAAGAAAAAGACAAGGTCTGATCACCTGTTCCAAATGGGGCTGAAGTTACATGTTTGATATCGGCTGGACCGAATTGTTGGTGATTGGTGTTGTCGCGTTGATCGTGGTGGGCCCCAAGGACCTGCCGGGGATGTTTCGCACCCTTGGGCAGTTTACGGCCAAGGCCAAGTCAATGGCACGCGAATTCACCAAAGCAATGGAAGACGCCGCCGACGAAGCGGGCGTGAAGGACGTTGCCAAAGATCTGAAGAGTATGGCTTCCGCCAAAAGCATGGGGCTGGACAAGATCAAAGAAGCGGCCAGCAGTTTTGAAAACTGGGACCCGATGGAGCGCAACTCGGGCGCTAAAAAAGGCCCGGCGACCGAGGCCCTGTCTGAAAAACGTGCAGAAGCTGCGCGCAAAATCCATGATGCGACGGCCAAAAAGGCAACCGAACGACTGGCAGCTGAAGCCGCCGCCGCCGCCGGTGACGGGGCCAATGATGGGGCTGCAAAGCCGGCCCCAAAGGCTGCGAAAAAACCTGCCGCCAAGAAACCTGCGGCCAAGAAACCTGCCGCCAAGAAGCCAGCAGCGAAAAAGCCTGCCGCCAAGAAACCCGCAGCAAAAAAAACCGCAGCCCCCAAAAAGGCACCTGCCAAGAAACCTGCACCTGCCAAAGGGGCCACTGAATGAGCAGTACCGAAGAAATTGAAAACAGCTCAGCCCCGCTGATCGAACATTTGGCGGAACTGCGTAACCGGCTGATAAAATCGGCCGTTGCTTTCATTATTGGTATGATCATCTGCTTTCTTGTCTGGAACCCGATCTTCAACTTTCTGACCGACCCGATTTGTGGCGCGCTGGATGACCGTGGGCAGGACTGCGGTCTGATCCTGATTAAACTGCAAGAAGGTTTCTTTGTTGCCATCCGCATTTCCCTGTTGGGCGGCTTTGTTCTGGCGTTCCCTTATATCGCGACCCAGCTGTGGCGGTTTGTGGCGCCGGGCCTGTATAAAACCGAAAAGAACGCGTTTTTGCCGTTTCTTCTGGCCTCACCCATCATGTTTGCAATTGGGGCTGCGTTTGCGTTTTACGTGGTTATCCCGCTGGCGTTCAACTTCTTCCTTGGGTTTCAACAAATTGGTGCAGCCGGTGGTGTTACACCTGACGGCGCCGAAAACCTGGCCACCGCCGGGATCACATTTCAGGGCTCGGTGGCCGAATACCTGGCGCTGACCACAAAATTCATTCTGGCCTTTGGCTTGTGCTTTCAACTGCCGGTTCTGCTGACCCTGATGGGTAAGGCCGGTCTGGTCAGTTCCGAAGGCTTGGGAAATGTGCGCAAATATGCAGTTGTTGCCATCCTGTGTCTGGCCGCGATTGTGACGCCACCCGATGTTATTACCCAAGTGATCCTGTTCGTGGTGGTTTACGGCCTTTACGAAATTTCAATCTGGCTGGTGCGCCGTGTTGAAAGAAAACGCAATGAACGCCTGCGCGCAGAGGGTCTGCTGGATGACGAGGACGAGGTGTAATGAACGATACAGCGCTTAACGCCATTGCGGCGGCGCTGGAACGGATATCGCCCGCCCCGGCCGACCCGCCCGATTTTTCCCTTGCGGATGCTTTTGTGTGGCAGGTGTCGCCGGATCGTTTGCAACCTGTGGAAAACGTGAACCGGATCGATATTGACCTGCTGATATCCATCGATCGATCACGCGATACGCTGTTGGAAAACACCCGTCAGTTTGCCAATGGCTTGCCAGCCAACAATGCCCTGCTTTGGGGCGCGCGGGGCATGGGTAAATCGTCATTGGTTAAGGCTGTTCATGCCCACCTTACAAACGAAGGCCACCCCCTGAAACTGGTTGAACTTCACCGTGAAGACCTGCCGTCAATCGGGCGATTGCTGAACATCCTGCGTGGGGCGAATGAACGCTTTGTGCTGTACTGTGATGACCTGTCATTTTCCCACGATGATCAACATTATAAATCCCTAAAGGCGGTGCTGGATGGCGGTATCGAAGGGCGCCCTGAAAATGTTGTGCTTTACGCCACATCAAACCGGCGCCACCTGATGCCCCGCGACATGATTGAAAATGAACGATCCTCTGCCATTAGCCCGTCCGAGGCCGTTGAAGAAAAGGTATCCCTGTCTGACCGGTTCGGCCTGTGGCTGGGGTTTCATGCCTGCACACAGGACGAATACCTTGAAATGATCGCGGGCTATTGTGCCAGCTATGGCGTGGAAATATCCGCCGCCGATTTACGTGCTGAGGCCATAGAATGGCAGGCCACACGCGGCTCACGCTCGGGGCGCGTTGCATGGCAGTATTTCACCGATCTGGCCGGACGGCGCGGTGTTAAGATCTGATCCCGACAAACTGCCGGTTTTTTCTTTGTAAAAATACTCGCGCCGCAGGCATCGCACGCCCCCGGCGCGCGATTATTGCCCAATCAGTTCAGGAACGACATCGGATCAACACTGTCCAAACCTTTGCGAACCTCAAAATGCATGAAACTCGGATCCCCGGCGCGCACGGTTGCAATCTTTTGCCCGCGCTTGACCCGGTCGCCCTTCTTGATTGTCAGGTTTTCGACGCCGGCATAAACCGTTAACAGGTTGCCCGCATGTTTCAGCACCACAATCGGCACCTGTTCGGTGTCGCGGGTGATCGCGGCCACAACCCCGCCGTCGGCTGCGCGCACTGGTGTGCCCGCGGCGGCGGCGATATCAATACCGTCATTTTTCTTTTTGGTATAGCCACGGATGATTTTGCCTTCCACCGGCATGACCATCTGTGCGGCGTCGCTGTTCTGGTTGCCCAGATCGGGTGAAACCGGCTTATCAACCTCAACCACATTACCGGGCAGGGCGGTTGCCGAACTTGGGGGTTCGGGTGTTGCTGATCCTGCACCCGGTTCGGATGTGTTGCCTGTTTTTGGTGGTGCCTCAGCGGCTGTCGGGATTAACAGATATTGATCCGCGCGAACGCTCAGGTCATTGCCAAGGCCGTTCCACTTGGCAAGGGCGCGCACCGATACATTGTAAAGCCGTGATATTGAAAAGGCGGTTTCGCCGCGCTCAACCTTATGGCGGATAGGCTCATCCTCGGTTTTGGGGGCGGTTGCTTTTGTGGGGGGTGGGGTGGTTGTTCCGACGCGGTTAATTGCGTTGCCCGCCAGTGTTGTGATGTCGATCTGACTGGCGGATGCACCGGTGGCGGCCGATGGTTCTGCCACGCGCCGGGGCAGGGCGATCACTTCGTTGGCACGTAAAACAACCGCAGGATCAATGCCATTATAGCGCGACAGTTCGCCCGCCGGGATGCCGACACGCCCGGCAATGTCGCCGATTTTGTCGCCCTGTCGTGCAATGGCAACCTGATAGCCGGGATAGGAAATAATGCCCCGGTTGTCGGCCTGTGGTCGATCAGAACTGGCCTGTTGGGCGGCCTGAGTTGTGTTAAAACCATTGCCAAGGCTTCTGAGGTCGAAATCAAGCGGTGTGTCGCAACCGGCCAGCATCAGAAGTGCGCCGCCAAAAAGGCAGTGGTGAAATTTTAAATTGCTGGAAAATGTCATTGCCTGATGTCCTCATATGATCAGCCCTGTTTTGCCGGGCTGTTTGGTGGCCGCGTTATTCAGCGCGGTTTATTCTTGCCCCAAACCTTCCAGAAGGGGGACGAAACGCACCGGGCACAGCTCTTCGTAATCAAAGCCTTGCTCGGTTCTGCTTACCTTAATAAGGCTTTGAACCGCATCTGACTGGCCGACCGGCACAACCATGATACCGCCAATCTTAAGCTGCGCCAATAGGGGGCCGGGGGGGTCTTCGGCTGCGGCTGTCAATATTATGCGATCAAACGGTGCCTGATCGGTTAAGCCATGGCTGCCGTCGGCGGTAAAGGCAGTGATATTGACGATGCCCATTTCGTCAAATACGGCCTTTGCCTCTTTGACCAGACGGCTGTGGCGATCCACGGTATAGACCCGGCGTGTCAGTTGGCTAAGGATCGCCGCCTGATAGCCAGAGCCGGTTCCCACCTCAAGCACCTTATCGCGGGGCTGTGGGTTCAGGGCCTGCGTCATCAGGCCAACGATCGACGGCTGACTGATGGTTTGCCCGCAGGGAATTGGCAGGGGCATGTCTTCGTAGGCGCGTTCAGAAAACAGGCCGCGAATAAAGGGCGCGCGGTCAATTTTTTCCATCACTTCCAGCACGCGCTTGTCCATCACGCCCTTGGAGCGCAGGGCGAACATGAACTGCATTTTTTGTTCATCAGCGGCGTTGATCATTCCAGTCGCCCCTTTAGGGTGTCAATCATGGTGTGATCACTTAGGTCGCAACGCATCGGAGTGATTGATGTATAGCCGTCAAGGCAGGCGGTAACATCCGTGCCGGGGCCGGTTGGCAGGTGTTGTGGCCCGCCCTTGATCCACAGGAATTTACGCCCCGACGGGGATTGGTGGGGTTCAACCCCAAAAAAGGTTTCGGCCCTGTACCCCTGTGCCACCACGCGCTGGCCCCTGACGTCTTTTGCGGCGACGGGGGGGAAGTTGACGTTGTAAAACAGCCGGTAATCCTGTGTGTCCCAAATGGCGTTGTCCAGCAGGTTGCGCACCAGTTGCGCGCCGGTACTGGCGGCGGCGTCAAACGGGTCCGCCAACGCGGTGTTATTGGGGCCGAAATACTGTGACAGGGCAATGGCGGGCAGACCTTGCAGGGCGGCCTCTATCGCCGCGCCGATGGTGCCGGAATAGAGCGCATTTTCCGCCGCGTTATTACCCCGGTTCACACCGGACAGCACCAGATCAGGGCGCTCTGGCATCACGTCATAAAGGCCGGCCAAAACGCAATCAGCGGGGGAGCCTTCTGCGGCAAAGCGGCGTTCACCAAGTTTTGCGATCATCATTGGGCGGGTATAGCTGATGCAATGCCCGACGCCGGATTGTTCAAACGCGGGGGCAACTGTCCACACCTCACCGTTCGGGCCGGCGATTTCGTTTGCAATTGCCTGTAAAACGACAAGTCCCGGCGCGTTGATGCCGTCGTCATTGGTAATAAGAATACGCATTTTGCCCGCCTGCCTTTTTATATTTGAATAAAGCGGAACGGGCGGGGCGGCAAGGTGTCAGGTTTGCCGGTGTGGCATTGTTGGGCTGATGATCCGCTTTGGTAAGGGTTTTTGGCCTCCGGCGGGGATATTTATGCCAATTCGAGGGGGGTTATTTTATTTGCGCCAACAGTTGGGTTGCCTGGGCCTTTGTGCTGGACAGGGGGGTGCGATCTTCGCCCGGGTAAAAGCGTGCGCGTATTGCCGTGGGCATGGGGGATGGCGTCAGGATATAGACCTTTGGGCCGATATTTGCGGTTTCGGCCTGCCAGCTTTTGACCAGTGCGATTTGGGCGGCTTTGCTTGCGCCATAGCAGCCAAAGAATTTTTCACCCGCGCGCGGGTCGTCAAAAAATACCGCCCGACCGTTTTCAGACAGGTTTAACAGGGGTTCGACCATATGAATAAGCTGGGCGGTTGCCTGCACGTTGGTTGCAATTGATTTGGCCAGATCTTTGGTGTCCAGATGTGGGGTAGGGGCCAGCGGTGCGGCGTGGGCCGCCGTGTGAACCCATAAATCAAGCCGCCCCCAGCGATCAAAGATTGATCGGCACAACTGGGCCATGGCATCCGGGTTTGTGATGTCCATTGGGGCAAGGGTTGCCTGACCGCCTGCGGCCTGAATAGAATCGTCCAGTTCTTCCAGTGCGCCGGTGGTTTTGGCGACGGCGATGATGTGATGATCTGTTGCCAGTGTTTCGGCCATTGCGGCCCCAAGGCCACGGGATGCCCCGGTGATCAGGGCGATTTTTTGTGAACTCATTGTGCTGCGGTTTCCATTTTAAACCCGTTTTCAACCATATCGGCGGGGGTGACGGGGTATTGGCCGGAAAAACAGGCGTCGCAATATTGCGGCGTGTCCGGGTTTCGGCCCGTTTTTTCACCTACCGCGCGATAAAGCCCGTCAAGTGAGATAAATTTCAGGCTGTCCACCCCAAGGTGGTCGCGCATTTCGTCCTCTGACATGGTTGCGGCCAGCAGTTTTTCGCGCTCTGGCGTGTCGACACCGTAAAAGCAGGGCCATGCCGTGGGGGGCGAGGCAATTCTGAAATGTACCGCAGCCGCGCCGGCGTCCAGGATCATTTCTTTGATTTTCATCGATGTGGTGCCGCGCACCACTGAATCGTCCACCAAAATGACCCGTTTACCTTTGATCAGGGCGCGGTTCACATTCAGCTTTAAGCGCACGCCCATGTTTCGGATCTGTTCGGTTGGTTCGATAAAGGTGCGGCCCATGTATTGGTTGCGGATGATCCCCATGGCGTAGGGGATGCCGCTTTCCTGACTGAAACCAATAGCCGCGGGCGTGCCACTGTCGGGAACCGGGCAGACGATATCGGCGTCAACCGGGGCTTCGCGGGCCAGTTCAACGCCGATCTGGCGGCGGGTGGTGTAAACCGACTGACCACCCAAAATACTGTCAGGGCGGGAAAAATAGACATGTTCAAAGATGCAAAACCGCGAACCGACATTTTCAAACGGGTGCGAACTTTCAACGCCATCTTTGGTGATGACCACCATTTCACCGGGTTCAATTTCGCGGATGAATTCGGCGCCGATGATGTCCAGCGCGCAGGTTTCCGAACTAAGCACCCAGCCATCGCCAATTTTGCCCAGCACCATCGGGCGCACCCCAAGGCGGTCACGCACGCCGATCAGTTTGGTTCGGGTCATGGCAACAATTGAAAATGCGCCTTCGACACGGCGCAGGGCGTCCTTCATCCGCTCGGGAATATT
>DAOURA010000115.1 GCA_030625325.1 Marinosulfonomonas sp. | reverse complement strand
ATGGCCTTCATTCAGGGCCGGAAAATCATAACCCGTCGCCCATTGTTTGGACGAATTTTCCATACGGAACGTATAGGCCCCGGCCTTGAACCCTTCAAAGGCGGCGTTGCTGTCGCCAAAATATTCAACACGGATACGGTCAAAATTGTTGCGCCCGATACTTAGGGGCAAATCCTTGCCCCAGTAATCATGGTTCAGTTTATAAATGATCTGTTGATTGATATCGAAACTATCCAGAACATAAGGGCCGGATGCCAGCATTGGCTCCATGCTGGTTTCATCCAGACGTGCCCCGGTCTTTTCAAACCATGCCTTGGACAACACTGCCGACCCTGCGGCCTGTTCGATCCGGTCCAGCTTGGGGCTGTCCGGTACAAAGTTGAACCTGACCTTGTTGCCATCCAAAACCTCAACACCGGAAATGATGCGCGAAACACCTTCGCGAAAAGACACCAGACCCTGCTCCATGAATAATTCATAGGTAAAGGCCACATCTTCGGCTGTCAGGGGGCTACCGTCTGAAAACTTTGCCCCGTCCCGGATGGTGAAAACCACCCAGGCATGATCCTCCGGGTATTCCAGTGTTTCACACAAAAAACAGTAGCTGGAGCCAATTTCATCGGCGGTGCCAACCATCAGACTTTCAACCCCGATTGACGCGCCCCAGGCCGAAACGCCCTTGCGGGCATAGGAATTGAAACTGTCAAATGTACCCGGCGTCCAAACGGCAATTTCGCCTGCCTTTGGGGCGTTCACATTGACGTAATCCAGATTGGGAAAATCAGCCGCATATTTCAGGGACCCGAATTTTGAAAACCCGTGCGACGTGGTGGTGCCCTGCGCGCCCGCCATCGCGGCCCAAATCAGCGCCACAACCATAACCGATGCCGCCAGCCATAGCTGCAACAACGCCCGATCGCGATTTACCTTTGCAACAGCAATCGTGGTTTGCTTTTTGGTCTGCATGATTTTCAGTCCTCCATCCAATACACGGGTCGCTCCCTGACCCTTCTTATTACAGATAAAGCTAAATGGCCTGAGCAAGAACAATCAAGTTGATAATACGTGATTTTGTGGTGAACAGCCTGCCCGCTACAATATTGTTTCAAACAACACCCTAATTGGCGGCAACTTTCTGCCCAAAGTACCGCCCCGGGCTTTTTCTTTGCAAAAATACTCCCGCCGGAGGCACCCGGCGCAAAGCGCCAAAATCATCTAATCGCAAAGCGCCAATAAAAAAGGCCGCCCAAAACCGGGCGGCCCTTCAAAACTGTTATGGCGCAGACCTAGCCGCCGATTGTCGCCAGATAGGCAATCACATTGGCGCGGTCTTCGGGCTTGGACAAACCACTGAATGTCATCTTGGTGCCCGGTGCGTAATCTTTGGGTTTTGTCAAAAACTCATCCAGGGCCTCACCAGTCCAGTTGCCTTCAAGCTCGGTCATTACACCGGAATACTTAAAGCTTTCTGAGCCGATATCACGATCAAGCACCCCGTACAGCGATGGACCAAGGCCATTCTTGCCCTCTTCCAGCTTGTGACAAGCCTTGCACTTGCCAAATGTCTTGGCGCCTTTTTCCACATCGGCCGCGGCCAGAAGGACGGCAAAGCCGCTTTCTTCTTCGGCAACTTCCACTTCTTCGCCACCTTCGTCGGTTTCGATTATATAGGCATTATGTGCCTCATCGCCGTGACCGCCGTCGCCGGCGGTATAAAGCGCACCCGCCGCCCAGTTCCCGATCAGGAAGATAAGCAAAGCCCCACAAAGGGCACCGATAGTTTTTGTTATTGTCATTGTGTCGAACATGTCGCGTTCCGTATGATCCAGATTCCGGCGCTATCTATCCGCTTCCCCGCACAAGTTTCAAGGTATAAGACGCACATCAACCCGCCCAAGGGGCCAAATAATTTCAAAGTGAGCCATGACAGCACGAATTGCATTCCAAGGAGAGCCCGGCGCCTATTCCCATCAGGCCTGCCGTGAATACCGACCAGAGCTACAGGCATTGCCCTGCGCCACCTTTGAGGACGTCATCGAAGCGGTGCGCACGGGTGACGCCGAACTGGCGATGTTGCCGGTGGAAAATTCCAGCTATGGCCGGGTTGCCGACATTCACCGCCTGATGCCCGCATCCGGCCTGCATATCGTGGACGAGGCCTTTGTGCGGGTGCATATCAACCTGCTGGCATTGCCGGGCACGCGGATTGACGACATCAAAGGCGCACTAAGCCACACAGTTTTGCTGGGCCAGTGCCGGGATTTCCTGCAAAAGCATAATATTGCCCCTATCACCGGCGCGGACACGGCGGGTTCGGCCAAGCACGTGGCCGAAATGGGTGATCCATCACAGGCGGCGCTTGCCTCTGAATTTGCTGGGGAAATCTATGGTCTGAACGTTCTGGCGCGCCATATCGAAGACCACGGCCACAACACCACGCGGTTCCTGATCATGGCCCGCGAACTGGACCTGAAGCGGCGCGGTGATGCGGGCATGATTACGTCTTTTGTGTTTCGTGTGCGCAATATCCCGGCCGCGCTTTATAAGGCCACGGGTGGCTTTGCCACCAACGGCGTGAACATGACCAAACTGGAAAGTTACATGGTTGACGGTTCTTTCACCGCCACCCAGTTCTTTTCTGATATCGAAGGCCACCCGGATGATCGCAACGTGCAACTGGCACTGGAAGAACTGGATTATTTCACCTCGGAAATGACCTTGCTTGGGGTCTATCCGACAAATCGAAAACGCTAACGTATTTCGGCAGCCGCCTGCGCGTACCGGTCCTGAATATCAGATGCAAACTGGCGAACGCGTTTATCAAAGCGCTGATCCAGGTTTGATTTGGAAAACCGCAGCGACTGAACCAGTAATTTGGCCGAAATTGACTTGGGCGACAGTTGTAATCCTGTCCTGATTCGGGTTCGGTTGCGCGACAGGGCCAGAAATTCGACATCAAACTCTGCCTCTATCCCGCCGGAAACCGAATGGATCAGGAAACTTTGAGGCGCTTCAATCTGGCTCAGGCTTCCACGCACGGTGCGCAATTTTCCACGAAACGGAAACCGGATATCCCAGCACATTCCCGGCCCTGATGTTATCTGATCATCGGTGCGATCAACCTCAACCCCGCGGCGCAGCGCCTGTTTGGCATGGGCGTCAAAATCAACTGCGCGTGCAAACACGAAATCAATCGGCGCCTCAATGTCATGTCGGTTTGAAAACTTCATGCCTGATCCGTTTTACCATTGCCGCATTTGTGCGGTTAATTCGGTCGGTTCGCAAGCCAGTTTTGCATCAGGAAATGCGCGATTGAGCCAATGCGCGGCGGATGGATATCGGTATTTTCCCCGGCAAACACCCCCATCAATTCTTCACGGGTCAGCCATATGGCATGTTCTATTTCAATCGGGTCAATGGTGATTTCATGGCTTAGCGCGTCACCACTGCACCCCAGCATCAGGGACGACGGATAGGGCCAGGGTTGGGACGCAAGGTAATCAACCGCCCCGACCTGAACGTTGGTTTCTTCCAAAACTTCGCGGCGCACGGCGGCCTCTATGGTTTCACCGGGTTCAACAAACCCGGCCAGCAGGGAATACATGCCATCGGGCCACCCCGGTGAGCGGCCCAGCAATATACTGTTGCCACGGGTGATCAGCATGATCACCACCGGGTCGGTACGCGGAAAATGCCGCCGCCCGCAGGCCCCACATTCGCGCTGCCAGCCGGCCATTGAAACGGCAGTTTTTACCCCGCATTTGGCGCAAAACCCGTGGGTTTCATGCCAACATAAAATTGATCGTGCGGTGGCCGCCAGTTCTGCGTCCACCGCACTTAGGCGGGCCATGACACCGCGCAGTTCGCCAAACCGGCTGTCAATTTGCAGGCTGGGGTGGCGTTGTTCTGTCGGGTCAAAAAACGCGGCCGGATCCACGGGTGCATCTGCCGGGGCCCAGTCGGATATGTCATAGGCAAAACAGGCATCTTGCCCGTCCAGCCCCAGAAACACCGGGGCTTCACCGGCCAGATCAAGTATTTCATGACCTATTGGCAGGCGCGCCAGATGAACAGTGTCGCCGTCGCCCTGAAATAACAGCTTACCACGCCAGACAACCACGGCACGTGTTGAACTGTCGCCCAACAGGCGCGCCTGTGCGGCGTTGTCACCACGTAATTCGGCAGCCCGGATCAGGCCGCCACCCCCGAATGCCACTGTTTGTGCTATCTGCATTGTCTGCCCCCCTTGCCAATACACCCCTGTGCCATGTGGCCGGGGCAAGGTAAATGCATGTACAGCCACGCATGATGCATACTTATTGCGAATCTTTGCGCGCCACCCTATATGACCCGTGAGAGGTTGGCGCGGGCGGACGCCTCGCCAACCCGGCCAGGTCCGGAAGGAAGCAACCGTAACGAGTCCCGTTTGGGTCGTTGTCCAGCCTCTCACCTAACCTGAATCCCATGCACAAGGAGGGTAGTTATGACTGTTACCCAAACCCTTTGGGTCGCCTAGGTCCGCTATTTTCATCAGGCCCGGTGGATTTTCAGATGGGTTTCAAGGCTTGACCCAATGAGCGAAAATGAAAACCCCCTGCCCGCTATGGGCTGGACCCGGTTCTTTCAGTCACAAATCGATATTTCGGAAATTGACACCCTGACGCCCCTGCGCGTTATGCTGGTGCATCGCAATTCAATCCAGGCCACCGGCAGGGGCGGCACAGAACGCCTGCCGATGACCGGCGCGCTGGGCGACCATGGTGTCGCCGTTGGCGACTGGGTTGTCACCGACAATGAAACGGGCCTGCCGGTGCGGGTGCTGGGGCGTAAAACGTTGCTCAAACGCCGCGCCTCTGGTGATGAGCCATCGGCGCAACTGATCGCGGCCAATGTGGACACGTTATTTATTGTGTCGTCCTGCAATGCCGATTTCAACATTGCCCGGCTGGAACGTTATCTGGCACTGGCAAGGCAGGCGGAAATTGAACCGGTGATTATACTGACCAAGGCCGACCTGTGCGATGATCCCGCACAGTATCGCAGCCGCGCCGAGGCTGCCCTGCAAGGTGTGATCGTGGAAACTGTTATTGCGACTGATCCGGGCGTGGTGCAGCAGTTGGAACCGTGGTGTTCCAGGGGGCTGACGGTGGCGCTGCTTGGGTCGTCCGGTGTTGGCAAATCAACGCTGATCAACGCACTAACGGGCGAAGATACGCTAACACAAGACATCCGCGAAGATGACGCCAAGGGACGCCACACCACCACGCGGCGTTCGATGCATCGCACCCCGTCGGGTGGTTGGGTCATTGACACGCCGGGGATGCGCAGCCTGCGCCTGACGGATGTGGCCGAGGGCGTAAACATGGTGTTCGCCGATCTGGCCGCGCTGGCGGAAAATTGTAAGTTTCGCGATTGCGAACATGACACCGAACCGGGCTGCGCCATTCAGAGCGCGATTGCAGCCGGTGATCTGGACCCGGCACGCATGGCGCGCTGGCAGAAATTGCAAAGGGAAGACCAGCGCCATACCGAGACACTGGCACAAGGCCGCACGAGGACACGCAACCTTGGCAAAAAGTACGGCGTGGGCAAAGAGCGGCTAAAAATTAAAAAAGGCGATTTCTATTAGCGGCGCCGCCGGGCAGCCACCATAAGGGCAACATGAATAGTTTGCGGATAGATTTTACCACCGGGTCCATTGCTCATCGGAGACGTTTCGGCGGCGGGCGCGGGCAGGCGTTGCCCCGCGCGGTTGGGATGAAACCCGGCAAAACCCCCCGCATTATCGACGCAACCGCCGGTCTTGGCCGCGATGCTTTTCTGCTGGCGTCCCTTGGGGCGCAGGTGACGTTGATTGAACGGTCTGACCAGATGCACGGGTTATTGGCCGACGCACTGACACGGGCGCGTGCAAGCGGTGGCGATGTTGCTGAAATCATCAACCGCATGACCCTGCTGCATGGCGACGCGAAAGACCTGTTGGCTGGCCTGTCACCAGAGGTGATACTGATTGATCCAATGCACCCACCACGCAAAGGGTCGGCGCTGGTCAAACAGGATATGCGCCTGATCCGTGACATCGTCGGCACCGACCCGGATGCTGGCGAATTGATGGCCGTCGCGCTGGATTGCGCCAGCAAACGGGTGGTTCTGAAATGGCCACAAAAGGCCGACCCGATCAGCGGGATAAGGGCGGCGTCACATCAGATTTCCGGGAAATCCACGCGCTATGATGTTTTTATGTGTGGGTGAAGGGGGAAATATGAACGAACCGGATGCAATCAAAAAACTTCAGCAAAGAATTGAACGGCTTTGGGGTATTGCCGGGATAGGTACGCCAGCAATTCGATTGCAAACCAGCCCAATCGGCGATGCCACCCCCCATGTAGAAATTCATCAGGAAAAGTTCGACATCGTAATTGAAGAGCGCGGCATTGAAATACACCGCAGGGCTGGGCTGAACATTGAAGATGCGGCCTACCGATATTTATTCCAGATGGCCCAGAACCACGCCCTTAAAACAGAACTGCGTGAAAGAAACCCGCGCCCGGGCGCAACTATTACCTGCTCAGGGTCGGCCGATGATGGCTATTCCCGATGGAACTGGATGGCCCTTACAATCTCTACACTTAATAAAATATCACCAGAGTTCGGCGCAAGGGCAGGTAAGTATTATTCAGAAATTCTAAACCATTCCCCGCTGAAAGAATATGAACACCACAATGCAAAATGGCCCCTGTAACGCATTTCACCCGCCAAACACCGACATTGCGCCAATAACCAGAACCATCGCCATCGCCATGCCCGGTGGCAGGGCACTGATCCGCCTGATGCCTGTCCCCTTGGCGAATGACCGACCAACACCCCAACAGCCAAAAGTAATAATCCCGGCCACCCCCTAGTTCAAAATGGACGAAATTCTTAGTGGCAGGTCAATTTGGGCAAGGATCCAAATTTAAGATTCCGGGAGGGGTGAAAAAAGACATTGCCAAAGATCTGTGCTTGGCGGGGCGTGACACCGTCAAAAATGGTCAGAGGTCCAATCGGAAAGAACGCTGATAAAAATTTAGG
>DAOURA010000135.1 GCA_030625325.1 Marinosulfonomonas sp. | reverse complement strand
GGGCATCGAATTGTCATTCACATCCAAGCCATCAAAGGGCCTGCGCGCCGCGGCAATTTTCGCATTTGTTTTCGGGGCGATGACCCTGTTTTCCGCAGGCAGCGTTCTGTTCGGGCCGGACACAGCCAAACAGGCCGCCGGCGATATCGTGCCATTCGTGGTCTGGTTTAACTTTGGCGCCGGGTTCTTTTATATTCTGGGTGCAATCGGCATCTGGCAGGGGCGCGGCTGGGCCTTTCATTTGTCGATGCTGATTGCGGCCGCCACCGCGTTCACCGCCGTAATGTTTGCCCGTCAGGTCATGGGCGGGGATAACTTTGAAATGCGCACTGTTGGCGCACTGGTGCTGCGGGTTGGTGTTTGGGGCGCAATTTCGTTTGCGCTGTTTCGCGCCCGGGCACGGGGTTAAAACCGCTGATCAGGGATTTGCCCCGCCGCCTGCGCCGCGGGGCAATTGTTCTTTAGCCTTCGGATTTCAGGTCGTTATACATCTCAAACGCCTGATCTGCCGGCATCAGGTCATGCACAACTTTTGACACGGCCTTGATCATTGCAACGGGTGCGTCCGACTGGAAGATATTGCGCCCCATGTCCACACCGGCCGCCCCCTGATCCACGGCCTTGAATGCCATGTCCAGCGCGTCCCGTTCCGGCAATTTCTTACCACCCGCAATCACGATCGGCACCGGGCAACCGGCGACAACCTTTTCAAAACCTTCTTCGATGAAATAGCTTTTCACATAGTGCGAGCCAATTTCAGCCGCAATCCGTGTCGCCAGCCCGAAATAACGCGCATCGCGCACCATGTCTTTGCCAACCCCGGTGACGGCCAGCGTCGGAATGCCGACCTTCATGCCACTATCAATCAGTTTGATCACATTGGTGATTGATTTGTGTTCAAACTCAGCACCGATATAAACCTGTGCGGCCATGGCGCAAACGCCCATGCGGACCGCATCATCAATATCCACCGCAATGGTTTCATTGGACAGTTCCGACAGGATTGAATTGCCGCCGGATGCGCGCATCACAATCGGCTTGGTCACAGTCGGCGGAATGACCGAGCGCAAAATGCCCCGCGTACACATCAAAACATCCGCGTGTTCCGCCAGCGGCAGGATGTTCAGGTCAATCCGCTCCAGCCCACTGGTCGGGCCCTGAAAATAACCGTGATCAAAGGCAAGCATCACGGTGCGCCCCGACTTGGGGTTGAAAATCCGGCTCATCTTATTTTTGATGCCCCAGTCGTAATTGGCCCCGCCCTTCAGGAAAAATCCCTGTTTGTCCTGGGGGGTATCCAGACCAAAGTTTTTGCCGTCTTTGATATCGTCAATATCTGCCATCGTGTGTCCTGACTTTCGGTTTAGGTGTTTGCTGTTTCAAGTGCTTTTACCATCGCGGTAAAGGCGTGTTCGGGGTGGTCTGCGCCCATAACGGCGCTGCCGCTGACAACCATGTCGGGCTGGCAGGCGGCGATTTCGTCAATACTGTTCAGTGTTACGCCACCATCAAAACCCAGCACCGCGTCCGGCGCAAGGGCGCGCAATTTACGCAGGCGCGCGCAGGCGGCGGAAATATCAACGGGTGTGCCGCGCGGGTCCAGCGACAACACCAGTATCATATCCGGGTTCAGCGCCAGCAATGGTGCGGCCTGTTCCAGCGTCGTGCCGGGCATCAGGGCCAAACCTGCCATGACCGGGCGGGCAGATGCCTGAATGGCGCTGATTGCCTGCGCCGCACCGTTTGATTCTGCATGCACCGTGATCATGTCAGCGCCTGCCTTTATATAGGTTTCCACGTGGCGCGCCGGGTTTTCCACCATCAGATGCACATCGCGCAACATGCCGCAATCCAGCGCCTTAACAAAACCTGGACCACCAACCATTTGCGGCACGAACACCCCGTCCATGATGTCAAAATGCGCAATACCACAGCCCCAGCCCACCGCGCCCTGTGCGGCCGCGCGCAAATCGCCCAGATCTGCGGCAAACAACCCAAAGCTGACGCCGCGTGCGCGGGATTTAAGGGCTGACAGGGCTGTTGACGTCATCGGTTACATCCTTTTGCGATCTGCATCGCGTATGTCCTGATAAGGACCGCAAGACAACATGTCCCACGGCCACCATAACACTGCACGCATCGCCCTTGTTAAGGGTCAGGTCAACACCACGAAGCACCCGGCTGACCCCAAAAACTTAACCAGCTTCAAGGTTTCAACAGCGGTTACAGGCATTACCTATCCCCCTAATACCGACAGTCTTATGGCTTTAATAACAAATGTCAAACAGCATTGACAAATGACTACTATTTAACAATGCTGAAAAAACAGGCGGGGTAATGTTGCTGGAAATCCCTCTAGGGATAAGACAGACTGGCCAACAGCCGGGAAAAATTGGGCGCCCAGAATGCACGGGGACGATATGACAGATAACGATACAACTTATGAACCCCTGGACACCGCATCCCTGCCAACACGCCTTGGCAGGATAAAGGCCGTAACCGACCGCCTTGGCGACGACATCAGTCAGTGGAATGCCGACGAAGTCGGCGACGGCAATCTGAACCTTGTGTTTATTGTCAAAAGCCCGAAATCCAGCATCATCGTCAAACAGGCCCTGCCCTATGTGCGGCTGGTGGGTGACAGTTGGCCACTGCCCCTGACCCGGGCATTTTTCGAATATCACGCCCTGATCCGACAGGCGGATCGCGATCCGGGCATGGTCCCCGAGATTTATCATTTTGATGAACAGCAGGCACTGATCGTGATGGAGTTCCTAAGCCCGCACATCATTTTGCGCCAGTCCCTGATCAAAGGCGATCACACCGAAGGGCTGGCCAATGCGCTGGGTCTGTTTGCCGCGCGCACATTGTTTCGTGGCTCTGATCTGTCGATGGATGCAATGGAACGCAAGGCCGACCTTGCCCTGTTTGCCGGCAATGGGGAACTGTGTGATATCACCGAAAATCTGGTGTTTTCCGACCCCTATTTTGACGCCGAAATGAACCAGCACAACACCCCGCAACTGGACGGTATCGTCGCCCGGTTGCGCGCCGACATCGACCTGAAGGTCGAGGTCCAGCACCTGAAATCCAAGTTCTGCAACAACGCCGAAACCATGCTGCACGGCGATCTGCACACAGGTTCCGTTATGGTTACAGGTGACGACGCGCGGGTGATCGACCCTGAATTTGTCACCTATGGCCCCATTGGATTTGACGTTGGCATGATGCTGTCCAATTTCCTGATGGCCTTTTATGCACAACCCGGCCACGCCGACAAACCGGGCGGGCGCGATGATTATCAGGACTGGATACTGGGGCTGGTCAATGACATCTGGGCAACCTTTGCGGCAGAATTTTCCCGGCTTTGGCGAACCGAGCGCACCGGAATTTTATACCAGAAAACCCTGTACGAAGATCAGGGCCACGCAATTGCATCCGAACAGGCACTGGGCCAGCGCCTGAACGCAATCTGGCAGGACACCCTTGGCTTTGCCGGGGTGGAAATGCACCGGCGCATTCTGGGCCTTGCCCACAACGCCGATTTCGAAACTATCACCGACGAAGATTTACGCGCCACATGTGAAACCGGGGCCCTTGAACTGGGCCGCCAGTTGATCATAAACCGCAAACAACTCAGCACTATGAATGCAGTGCTTGATCTGGCGCGCACAATCCAACAGGAGACACAGGCATGAAAGTAGACGGAAAGCATTTCCGCTCAATCTGGTTTGACGGCGACAGGGACACTGTTCAGATCATCGATCAACGCTGGCTGCCCCACGAATTTCGGGTGGTTGACCTGACCACGCTGGAAGATTTCGCAGTTGCGATCCGTGACATGTGGGTACGTGGCGCGCCCCTAATCGGGGCCACCGCCGGGTATGGGGTTGCCGTTGAAATGGCGCGCGATCCGTCAGATGCATCACTGGATCACACATGGGACTATTTGCACGCAACCCGGCCCACGGCGATTAACCTGCGCTGGGCACTGGATGACATGCGCGCCCTTCTTGCCCCCCTGCCAGCGGGTGAACGGGCCGCCGCCGCCATGGCGCGCGCCCATCAGATTTGTGATGAAGACGTTGAATGCAACCGTCAGATCGGTCTGAACGGTCTGGAAATCATCAAGAAAATCGCCGCCACCAAAAAGCCCGGCGAACCGGTGCGCATCCTGACCCACTGTAACGCCGGCTGGCTGGCGACGGTGGACTGGGGCACAGCCACCTCACCGATGTATCACGCGCTTGAGGCCGGTATTCCAATCCATATCTGGGTTGACGAAACCCGCCCCCGTAATCAGGGCGCACAACTGACAGCATGGGAAATGGTTAGCCACGATGTCCCCCATCAGTTGATCGTGGACAACGCCGGTGGCCACCTGATGCAACACGGGCTGGTTGATCTGGTGATTGTTGGCACCGACCGCACAACGTCCCACGGGGATGTCTGCAACAAGATCGGCACCTATCTGAAAGCCCTGTGCGCCCACGACAACAACGTGCCGTTTTATGTGGCCCTGCCGTCACCAACCATCGACTGGACCCTGAAAGACGGGGTTGCGGAAATCCCGATCGAAGAGCGCGAAGACGAAGAAGTCACCCGCGTCTGGGGCAAACTGGATGACGGAACCGTCGCGCAGGTGCAAATCTGCCCCGATGGCTCGCCCGCGGGCAACCCGGCGTTTGACGTGACACCATCGCACCTTGTGACCGGGTTGATAACTGAGCGGGGCGTTTGCGAGGCCTCAGCGCAGGGGCTGGCGGCACTGTTTCCTGAACGGGTGCTGGATTAAACCAGCCGCAGCATTTCTTTTGCGGTGGTGGCGCTGGTCACCAGATGGGTCACATAGCCCCCGGCAATGGCCGACACCATCGGCAGGGCCTTATCCGCCCCGTCCGAGACCAGCATCCCCATGTCCAGATTTAACAGCTTGTCCAGTTCAACCCCGATCATTCGATCATCCAGATCACCGGGAACAGACCTGCCCTGTTCATCAATGAACCGCCCGCATAAAACCCCGGTTGCCCCCTGCCCGACGTACCAGTCCAGATCGGCATGGCTGGCGACACCACTGCCGACGATGTGACTTTGATGATTGCACGACCCGGCGGCGAAAATTGCTTTGTTGCAATGACTTAGCGCATCTATCTGGTCCCGGATAATCGGTTCCGCGCGCAGCCTGTCGGCCAGTTCAGGATCGCTCAGCACCGCGGGGGCGTGCAGGTTGATGCATTTCGCGCCCAGTCGCTGGGCCAGATGTGCCGAACATATCTCGGCCGTAAACCCATAGGGTGTCGCCATTGAGCCAACCAGTTGCGACACGGTTACATCCGTTGTGCGGGTCTGTTCCAGGGCCTCGGCCACTTCAAACACCGTGCGCCCCCATGACACCCCCAGCCGATCGCCCGGCTGCAACAGGCTGGGCAGCCATTCCGCCGCCCCGCGCGCCACGCGCAAAAACCGGTTTTCTTCGTCGCCGGTTTCATCGGGCAAAATATAAGCCGCCGTCAGGTTGAATTTTTCACGCAGCTCAATCGCCAGCCGGTGGGTGGTAAAGGCACTGGGCGCCAGACTGATACGGATAAAGCCCCGTTCCTTGGCTTCTTGCAGGTAATTCACTACTGTGGCCCGCGAAACACCCAGTTGTGACGCAATTTCGGTCTGGTTGTGGCCTTCGTGGTAATACATCCAGGCGGCCTCAATCACGATGCTTTCGCCACTGACCTGACCGGCGGAACGTCTGCGTGTGGTTGTTGCCATTTCCTGTCCTTTTTTATATATGACACTATATACTGACAATTGTCAAAATGATGGAATTGCTGGTATGGCTGCGCAGAAATTTTAACCGCCCCGGGGTGTATCATGGCTATCAACAGATGGAACGACGCAGAGGCCACCACTTGCGCCCAACAGGCCGGGGATGACCCTGCCGATCAGCAACTGGCCGTGCAGGCCTATGCCTCACGCCTGATTGGCGCTGATGGGGCACTGGTGCAACACGGTGGCGGCAACACATCGTGCAAAGTGACCCGGCGCGACCTGTTTGGCAATGATATCGCGGTTTTGCACGTTAAAGGCAGCGGCACTGACCTTGCCCATATTGACGCGGCCGGCATGCCCGCGGTGCGGCTGGAACCCCTGCAATCCCTGCGCGCACTTGATCGGCTGGGTGACGAAGACATGGTTAATTTCGTGCGCACCAATATGTTGGACGCATCCGCCCCCTATCCGTCTGTTGAAATTCTGCTGCACGCCTATCTGCCCCATGCGTTCATCAACCACACCCACGCCACGGCGATGCTGGCCATTGCCGACCTGCCCGACGCCCCGTCCGTGGTGCGCGACATTTTTGGCGACAGCGTGGTATGTGTTCCCTTTCACATGCCCGGGTTTGATCTGGGCAAGGCCGCCGCTGACGTCTATCAGGCCAACCCA
>DAOURA010000070.1 GCA_030625325.1 Marinosulfonomonas sp. | reverse complement strand
GTTCGCCACCTGACGGGCAAAGCCCATCTCGTGGGTTACGCAGATCATTGTCATGCCTTCTTCGGCAAGCTCGATCATTGTATCCAGAACCTCTTTGATCATCTCGGGGTCCAGCGCCGATGTCGGTTCATCAAACAGCATAATACGTGGTTTCATACACAAGGACCGTGCAATCGCCACGCGCTGCTGTTGACCACCAGATAGCTGACCGGGGTATTTATCGGCCTGCTCGGGGATCTTCACCTTCTCCAGAAAATGCATCGCGGTTTCTTCAGCCTCTTTCTGGGGTATTTTACGAACCCAGATAGGTGCCAGCGTACAGTTTTCCAGAATGGAAAGGTGGGGGAACAGGTTAAAGTGCTGAAAGCACATGCCAACCTCGGACCGGATCGTGTCAATGTTTTTCAGGTCCGATGATAGTTCGGTCCCGTCAACAATGATCTGGCCTTCCTGATGTTCCTCCAGCGCGTTCACGCAACGGATCAGCGTAGATTTGCCAGAACCCGAAGGCCCGCAAACCACGATCCGCTCACCACGGTTCACTGTCAGATTGATGTCTTTCAACACGTGAAAGGCACCGTACCATTTATTCATGCCCGTGATCTGAATTGCGACCTCTTCGGACACCTTCATATTTGATCGGTCTATTGCGTCTGCTTGAGACATTTTTATGCTCCTTAAACTTTAGTGTCCGGTCTTAAGCTTGCGCTCAAGATACATGGAATAACGTGACATCGAAAAACAGACGATAAAGAACAGCAGCGCAACAAACGCATACAATTCCCAGACGACCCCGTTCCATTCCTGATTGGCACGAATGGCATTTGTCAGGCCAAGCGGGTCAAGCAAGCCAATGATCGACACCAGTGTGGTGTCTTTGAACAGGCCGATAAAGTTGCTCACGATATTGGGGATCGAAATTTTCAGGGCTTGCGGCATAATGATTAGCCGGGTCGCCTTCCAAAAATCCAGGCCCAGTGCATCTGCGGCTTCGTACTGACCCTTTGGAATGGCCGCCAAACCACCCCGGATCACCTCGGCCATATAGGCAGAGGCAAACAGGGTCACCATGATCATCACCCGCAAAACGAGGTCAAAGCTGGTGCCCGGCGGCATAAAGTAGTTCAGCAAAGTTGACGCCACAAACAACAGTGTAATCAGCGGCACGCCCCGGATGAACTCAATAAAGCCGACACAGATTATCTTAACGACAAACAACGGCGACTGCCGCCCCAACGCCAAAAGAATGCCAATCGGTAGTGACAGCGCAATGCCGACAACACCAATCAGAACTGACAGGGTAAACCCACCCAGTTTGTCACTTCCGACCGATTCAATCGAAATCGGAACAATGCCCTGCAACATACCTGCCACTGGTCCGGCAAGAAGTATCCACCAGACAATGGGCAAAATCATTGCGGCAACAATAGCGCCCAACGATCCAATCACAGCTGGCAGTATGACAGAGGCATAGTAGCCAACCACAAGGCCCAGCATCGCGCTGATTGGCACCCAGATTGATCCGCCCCACACCATCCAAAACGCAAGGAAGGGATAGATTGCCGAAAAATACAGCACCTTGCGCGGCACTTTGTTGAACAACACAGGGGCAATTGCAACAAACAGCAAGAAAAATGCCAGGATCGGACGCCAGTACAGTTCACTTGGGTAGAACCCAAACAACAACTGCTTATAGCGTTCGTTGATCACGGACCAACATGCGCCTTCGGTTCCTTCGCCGTAAGCCAGGTGGATCGCTTCGCGACACTCATTCAACGAACTTGCCGTCCAGCTTGACTTGAACATCCAAGGCAGGATGCCTGCCAGTAACTGGTAGACCAGAAAAATTGAAATGACGGTTAGTATCCCGCTTCCTATACTGGGAAACAGGTTTTTATGTATCCACGTAACGATACCGGCTTCGCCACCGGGCGGATCCTTTTCGTCAAGCATTTCGGTGCGGACATAAGATAGATCACTCATATCACCGCTCCTTCATTTTGATTGATTCATTATACCAGTTCATGAACACGGACACCGTGATCGATATCGACAGATAGCAGGCCATCAATATCATCAGGCTTTCCATCTCTCGTCCGGTCTGGTTCAGGGTTATGCCGCCCAGTGTTCCGGTAACGTCCATGTACCCCACGGCAATCGCCAGTGACGAGTTCTTGGTCAGGTTCAGATACTGTGAGATCAAAGGGGGAATAATCACCCGCAGCGCCTGAGGCAAAACAATCAACGACATTGTTTTGTTCGGACGCAGCCCCAAAGCAAAAGCTGCTTCTGACTGTCCCTGTGACACGGCCTGAATACCTGCGCGCACCGCTTCTGCGATGAATGCCCCGGTATAAAGTGACAGAGCCAGCCAAAGTGAAATCAGCGAGTTCCTAATCACATAACCACCTTCAAACCGGAACCTAGCCATTTCAGGATATTCCAGCGTTACCGGACGACCCATTATGAAAAAGAACAGCAGCGCCGGGATTATGAAAATCGCCAGTTTGATCCAGAACGTTGGCAGGATGGCACCGGTTGCAGCCTGTCGCGCTTTGGCCCAGCGGCCAAAAAATACGATCGCGATCAACGACAATACGAACATAGCAATAACTATGCCTGATCCCCCCCCGAAAACCGGGCTGGGAATAAATGTGCCAGAGTTCGTCACCGCAACCGAATCCCAAAGTATCAGGTCGGACGCAGGGTCTTTGCCACGAAATGACGCAATTTTCGGCAGGCTTTCAATCAAGAGCGCATTGGTCAGGATGATCCACAGCAAGACAGGCACATTTCGAACTGTTTCGATATAGACAGTCATCAGCCGGGAAATGATCCAGTTGCTGGACAACCGCAAAACACCGACGATAATACCAATGGCCGTCGCTGTAATACAGCCCAGAACCGCCACAAGTAACGTGTTCAAAATGCCGACAAGCGCAGCGCGTCCGTGGGACATCTGGTTGTTATATTCAATTAGTCGCTGGTTGATATCATAGCCTGCAGGCTGCGATAAAAATCCAAATCCCAGTGGTTTGCCCAATGCAGCAAGATTGCTGGCGGCATTACTAAGAAGCCAGGCCACCGCAAGCATGAACAGCATCAGCGCAACGGCCTGAATGGTCAATGATCGGTAACGTGAATCGTAAATCAGCATACTCAACCGAAAGGCCGGTTGGTTGCCCGCTTGGTCTGCCATAGCCATGGCGTACCCCCTGTTTCTGGTCAAATGTGTGAAGCGTCCGGTGCGAAACGGTTTTCCCGTTTCTGCGCGCTGTCATCACTAACCTGGGTTATGGTGGAAAAAAATGGGGCGCACCGATTGGCGCGCCCCAAAAAGTTGATCAGATCAACGGAATGGTGGGGAATAAATCAGACCACCGTTTATCCATTGTGCGTTCAGACCACGTGCAAGGCCAATCGCTGTGCTTTCACCAATGTGAGTTTCAAAGATCTCACCATAGTTGCCGCTGACTGCAAGGGCATTTTTCGCCCAGTCGGCGCTAAGGCCCAGCATCTCGCCCAGGCTACCTTCGGTGCCCAGCAGACGGTTGATTTCCGGGCTGTTGGTGCCGTTGGACATTTCAGCCAGATTGGCAGATGTCACACCCAGTTCTTCAGCTGCGATCAGTGCATTCAGTGTCCAGCGAACAATGTCGCCCCACTGGTTGTCGCCGTGGCGAACAAGCGGGCCGAGTGGCTCTTTTGATACGATTTCCGGCAGGATCACGTGATCATCCGGGTTTTCAAAAGTCGCACGGGAAGATGCAAGTGCAGACGCGTCAGTTGTGTACACATCACAGGCACCAGCCAGATAGTTCTTTTGGTTTTCTGCGTTCGTGTCCAGTGGAACTGGCTCGTATGACATTCCGTTCGAACGGAAGAAATCAGCCAGGTTCAGTTCGGTTGTTGTACCGGTCTGAATGCAGACTGTTGCGCCATCCAGTTCTTTTGCGGATGTAACACCCAGAGCTTTTGGAACCATAAATGCCTGACCGTCATAGTAGTTCACGCCAACAAATGTGAACTTCAGGTCAACATCACGTGAAAATGTCCATGTGGTGTTACGGGCCAGCATGTCGATTTCGCCGGATGCAAGTGCTGTAAAGCGGTTTTTACTTGTCAGTGGAACGTACTTAACCGCGTTGGAATCACCCAAAACAGCAGCCGCAACAGCGCGACATACGTCCACGTCAAAGCCAACCCACTTACCGCTTGCGTCTGGAGCAGCAAAGCCAACCACACCGGTGTTCACACCGCAGGCCAGTTCGCCTTTTGCTTTGACGTCGTCAAGCGTAGCAGCGGACGCTGAAACAGCAGCCATACCAGCCACAGCCATTGCGCCAAAAATTATTGTCTTTTTCATATTTACCTCTTCCTGATTATTCTGCCCTTTGCAGACAGTATATCCGACCAGTTTTGGCCGGAGGCGATAGTTTGTGGGGGAAAGCCCCCAACAACGCACAGTTTGCTAGGTTTCATCACGCATCGTCAAGTGTTTGATCACCGGAATTGCTGGTTAATCATGAGTCAACAGCAATTATTAACTTTAGGCATGAAATATCATGAAAATCAGGTCTTTTTTGTCGCCAAACAAAAGAACTTTTCAGAAACAAAAAAGGCTTCTCGGCGGAATTCTTCGGCTTTGGTCGCAATGTCATCGGCACCCCACTGTTCAATCTGCCAATTTTCATCGATTCTGGAATCATCCCACAGGGCGTCCACTGTCCGAAACCTGTGAATAGCCGCAAAGCCGATGATCAGTGAACCTGACAAACTAACCAGATCATGAAAGGCCGCCAGTTCAAAATTTGACAACCCGTGAACCCGTTGGGTCAGCCGCCCGATGGCCCCGGGGTCCTGGGGTGAATGCACCACCCCCACCCTTGGAATTAGTCGCGCATTCAAATGATCACTGGCCCAATCCAACAGTGGATCCCAGGCGTCATTTTGGCGCTTCACCAAACTGTCAGGGTTGTCCGCACGGTAACACAACAGATCACTGTCGCCGTATGCCGCCACCAGTTCAGCGACCTCTGATTTTTGCGTCTGAACCTTATCAATCGCAGAATTCGCCATTCTCGTCAGGGGCATTTTATCGGGGTCAATGCGGTCTGTTACCGCGCCCCATTCTGCCGCAATTTCCTGCGCCAGGGCTTGGGTTGGAACAACCAGCGGGGCCTTGGCTGGGGTGCGCACGGGGCGTGTATCCAGAAAAATACCAAACCCGGCGCCTTCTGGCGCTGCGGATGCGTTTTTCCAAAACCGATTAACTTTCCAGTCACTCAAAATCTGGGTGCTCCTATAAATCTGTCGCCGTTCAACTAGGCCAGATCTTCAAACGGATCGTCGGGCACATCGGAAATATTCCATTCCACAGTGGCCCATGTTTTTTCCATATGGGGTGGCAGTGGGGCGGTGAATGTCACGATCTTCTTGGTCATCGGGTGTTCAAACCGGATGGATCGCGCATGCAGGTGCAGTTTGCGACTAATATCACCACCCAGCTGTGCGCCCCAGCCATCGCCAAGGTTTTCCTGACCCGAACCACCGTATTTTCCGTCACCAATAATCGGGTGGCCAATTTCTGACATATGGGCACGTAACTGATGGGTGCGCCCGGTGATCGGGGCCATTGCCACCCATGACGCACGCCGGCCAAGGGACGTCAGAACAGAATATTCGGTGGTTGCCCGTTTGGCCCCATAGGTGTCAGCAATCTGGTTGGGATCAACACAGCGCATTTTTTCGCCGCCACCTTTGCCGTCCGCACTGGACCCTTTGACCAAACCATAACGGATTGTGCCCCGGTAAGGTTGGGGCACACCGGCAACGGCGGCCCAATAAACCTTGCGCGTTTCGCGGTGCCGAAATGCGGCCGTCAGGGCGGTTGCCATACGTTGGGTTCTTGCCAGCAACATAACGCCGGATGTGTCCTTATCCAGACGGTGAACAAGGCGCGGCCCATCTGCCAGCCCGAATTTCAGCGCCTCGGCCAGCCCGTCCACGTGACGGGTTTGCCCGCTGCCGCCCTGACTGGACAGGCCTGCGGGTTTGTTGATTGCGATCATATGATCATCACGAAACAGAACCGTGGCGCGGATCATTTCGGCGTCCGCAGGCGAAACCGTTGTATTGGGTTCATGTCTGGGGGCCTGAGTGTCGGGCATGGGGGGCACACGAATTTCCTGTCCGGGCGACACCCGGGTTGACGCCTTAACCCGGCCACCATTCACGCGGATGTCGCCCTTACGGCACAGCTTTTCCACACGGCCCTGCCCCACTTGGGGGAAATGCCGGCGAAACCAGCGATCTAGCCGTTGATCGGATTCATCGTCCCCGACCGGTATAATCTGAACCCTGCTCATCCTTGAATTCCCCGCACAATTGCAACCGCCAGAAACAACGATAGCACTGATAAAATAACGGTGGCCATAACATAGCCCCCCGCCGCCCCAAGGCGACCCGCCTCATACAACTTTAGCGTATCCAGTGAAAAGGCGGAAAATGTCGTAAAGCCACCCAGCACACCGGCCATCAAGAACGGCATCCAGCGCACCAGACCCTTTTCAGCCAGAGCGACAAAAACAACCCCCATCAAAAAGGAGCCGATCACATTAACCGCAAGTGTCCCCAACGGGAACGCCACCACCGATGCAATGACAAACCGAAGCGACGCCCCGATCGCGCCACCAATGGCCACCTGAAGAACTGTTGTAAACATGGGCTTTCTCTTTCGTGGCCGGGCCTTGTTGTCAACCGTCCTGACGCTTGGCCCTTAATTTAACGAAGAAATCCAGCCGTTTTTTCAACTCGCGCTCAAACCCCCGTTCAACGGGCTGATAATAGACACCACGCTTCATGGTTTCGGGGAAATAGTTCTGGCCGGAAAATCCGCCCTCGGCGTCGTGGTCATAGGCGTAGCCATCGCCGTAACCCTGTTCCTGCATCAACTTTGTCGGGGCGTTCAGGATATGTTTTGGTGGCGGTTCTGACCCGGACTGGCGCGCCGCGGCCATCGCGTTTTTATACGCCGCATAGGCCGCGTTAGATTTCGGCGCCAACGCCAAATAGGTCACCGCCTGCGCAAGGGCCAGTTCCCCCTCGGGCGAGCCAAGCCGTTCATAGGTCTGCCAGGCCTGCAGGCAAACCGATTGCGCCTGCGGGTCGGCAAGACCAATATCTTCAATTGCCATTCTGGTGATCCGACGCGCCAGATATCGCGGATCTTCGCCGCCCGCCAGCATCCGCGCCAGCCAATAAAGTGCCGCGTCCGGGTCAGACCCACGCACAGATTTATGTAAGGCCGATATCAGGTTATAGTGTTCATCACCTGATTTATCATACTTCGTAGCACGGCGCATAAGGCGCGTGGTCAGGGCATCTGTATCCAGCTTTTCAACGGCTTTCCATGCGCTGACCTGTTCAATCAGGTTTAACAGGGTGCGCCCGTCACCATCCGCCATTTCCAACAATGCTTCCCTTGCATTCCCATCCAGGGGCAAAGGTTTTTTCAGTTCCTTTTCAGCGCGCTGCGCCAATAATTCCAGATCAGCCAGGGTCAGGCGTTGCAGAACCAACACCTGCGCGCGCGACAACAGGGCGGCGTTCAGTTCAAAACTGGGGTTTTCGGTTGTGGCCCCAACCAGCAAAATGGTGCCATCTTCCATGTGGGGCAGAAATCCGTCCTGCTGGGCCTTGTTGAAACGGTGAATTTCATCAACAAACAGTAATGTCCCACGGCCGTTCTGACGCCGTATTTTTGCGGCTTCGAATACTTTTTTAAGATCAGAAATGCCCGAAAAAATGGCGCTTATCTGAACAAAATGCCGGTCTGTCTGGTCCGCCAGCAACCGGGCAATAGTGGTTTTACCAACCCCCGGCGGCCCCCAGAAAACCAGCGATGACAGGCTGCCAGCCGCCAACATTGTCCCCAAGGGACCATCGGCACCCAGAACTGCCCCCTGCCCGACAACCGCCCCCAAAGACGTTGGCCGCAACCGATCCGCAAGCGGTCGGGGTGTGCCCTTACCGTCTTTGGGGGCGGGGTCATTTGAAAAAAGGTCTGCCATAGGCACATCATATGCGCGGTGCGGGCAGGTTGAAAGCGCCCGCACCCCAAGTTTGGATATGACCCTGATTTAGTGCAGCTTTTGCGCCAGGTTGATTGTGACACAAACACTGTTTGCATCTTCAAAATCCAGCACCGGACCGGCTGGTTTGCAATCAATGCCTGTTCTGCGGGCCAATCGGGGTGAATGCTCGGGGATAATCCCCAACAGGGACGATGCCCCCAGACTGCGGGCTGAATTAACCATTTCTGCAATCAATGCAATCTGAACACGCAGGCGCATTTTTGCCGGAACCGTTTCAGACACAAACACCCGCGAACTTTCCCAGACATGGGATGCAACCGGGGCTTCTTCCCATAACAGGTTACTTGGAATTGAATCCAGCAAACCCAATTGCGCATCCCGGATCATGTAAGAATAAATACCACATCGCGCGGTGGTGGGTGTCAGACGAACACCGGCCAAAACCTGCCCCAGTTCATGAACCGCGACCCATCTGCTGGCGGGGGTGTCATATTGGTCATATTCCATGCCGTCCGCTTCGGGTAATTCCCATTTATTGCGGCCGATAAAGGTTGAGTGGCGAGCGCGCAGCATATTGGGGAACAGATCCCCGTGCTTGTGCATATTGTCAAAAGATAGAGTGGTAACTTCCATGATAGCCTCCAGTTGTGGTCATTAAACCTTTTCTGGGTGCAGGCATGTTTTCAAAGGAACCTGTATTCTCTTGCTTTTCTAAGGGCCTCTGCCGTCGTTCGCGCGCCCAGTCGGGTTCGCGCAGACTTCAGTCTGGCCTTTAGGGCGCTTTCGGAAATTCCAATTTTTGCCGCTGCTGCGGTGTGCCTGTACCCGTCTGACAGAAGTTGCAGAGCTTCAATCTGCGCCTTGGTCAATTCGGTTGGTGGTTCTGCCGCGACGTGTAGTTTTTCCACTACTTCTGCGACTGCCTCAATCTCGGTGCTCGTGAATTCCCGATCGTTTCGTGCGACCCCCACAATTGAACGTGATGTGATCGGCCCGTAAGAGATAACTGCCCCATAAAGCAGTCCGTGATCCCGGGCTTTGCCCATAATATCAAAAGGATCGGGTAATTTGATTGCGCTCCAACGGGTTGCGCCCTTAACACCCAGGCCCCAAAAAACGGTGGGGTCGCGCAATGCATAAGCGTTGTCGTCGTATATTTTCTGCCACTCAAGAGAAAATGTTTTTTTGTATACTAGGGGGGATGCATATCGAATATGAAGCCCCGCAGAAAACCCACTGGGGGACATGTCATCAAGTGCCTGAAACAATTGGTCGAGAGACGTTTCGTTGGTCATACTATTATTGGTCGGCCCATCACAATTGCCCCCGATCAGGAAGCTATCATTTCTTGGTTGCCACATAATTTGACCATTTCTAACAACTTTTTCCAAGCTGCCTTGCAAAAATCTTTGCAGTAAAGGTGCTTTTACAAAGTCGACTGCAAATTTCGACTTTATCAGATACCTTTTTAGACCTTTTACCGATCAACTAGTCAACCTATAATTGCATTCAAGAAATGCTGCCTATGGCTTAAACTGTGGAGGGCTTATCCTTTTCTATATATTTCAGTGCGTAACGCAAGCTGCCCCCAGCTACAGATAAACCCAAAGGGGAACATACCTGCCAGTTTGACGTTTGACAGAATCAAACTACCAACCATCTTATTATAATTTTCGAATTAGAAAAGCTGATCGTAATCAAAAAAATCCCCGCTGGTGAAACCGGGCGGGGATTTTCTGATTATTTAAAGAACTCTTAGTTCTCAGCAACTTCTTCGGCTGCGACGCGGGCTTTGTCGCCGGCGCCTTTGGCATCTATGTCACGATCGACAAATTCGATGATCGCCATCGGCGCCATATCACCGTACCGGAACCCGGCTCTCATGATTCGAACATAGCCGCCCTGACGGTCTTTGTAGCGTGGCCCAAGAACCGCAAACAGCTTGGTAACATATTCGTCCTGCTTAAGCTGGGCATCGGCCTGGCGACGGGCGTGCAAATCACCGCGTTTTCCAAGGGTTATCAGCTTTTCCATGATCGGACGCAGTTCCTTTGCCTTGGGCAAAGTCGTCTTGATCTGTTCATGTTCGATAAGCGATCCGGCCATGTTTGCAAACAGGGCTTTGCGGTGCTCATGGGTGCGATTCAGTCGGCGGTATCCGCGTGCGTGGCGCATGGTTTTAGTCCTTTTGTATTTTTATACTTTGTCTGGCGATCCGTGCGTGCAGATCACTCTCCTTGGGGCAGGATGCCCGGGTCGTGCGGCATATGAAAACCATATGAATTCCATATGATTCCCATATGCCCTATAATCAGAACTGGTCTTCGAACTTCTTGGCCAGATCTTCGATATTTTCAGGCGGCCATTCTTCGACATCCATTCCCAGATGCAGCCCCATGCCCGACAGAACCTCTTTAATCTCGTTCAGTGACTTGCGGCCAAAGTTTGGCGTGCGCAGCATTTCTGCTTCGGTC
>DAOURA010000027.1 GCA_030625325.1 Marinosulfonomonas sp. | reverse complement strand
GGATGCGCAGATCGTGTTTGTTGACACGCCGGGCCTGTTTCGCCCCCGCCGCCGGTTGGACCGCGCCATGGTTGCCGCCGCCTGGAGTGGGGCAACCGACGCCGATCTGGTTGTTTTGTTGGTTGAGGCCCACAGGGGCATTACCGAAGGGGTTGATGCAATTCTTGAAGGTCTGGGCGAACGCACCAAGGGGCGCAAGGTTGTTCTGGCAGTCAATAAAATTGATCGGGTAGAAGCGCCTGTTTTGCTGGCGCTGACCAAAGAACTGAACGCACGTTTTGACTTTGCCGAGACATTCCTGATTTCCGCACAAAAGGGCCACGGGGTGGATGATTTGCGCCTTTGGCTGGCGGGTGAACTCCCCAAGGGGCCGTGGCTGTACCCGGAAGATCAGATTGCCGATGCGCCGCTGCGTTCAATCGTTGCTGAGCTGACCCGTGAAAAGCTGACCCTGCGCCTGCATCAGGAATTACCATATCAGTTGACTGTGGAAACCGAAGGGTGGGAAGAACGCAAAGATGGCTCGGTCAAAATTGATCAGATCATTTACGTGGTTCGCGATGGCCATAAGGGCATTTTATTGGGCAAAAAAGGTGAAACCATTAAGGCCGTCAGTGTGGCGGCCCGCGCCGAAATGATTGAATTTCTGGGGCGCAATGTTCACCTGTTTTTGCAGATCAAGGTGCGGCCAAACTGGCTGAACGAAGCTGAGCGTTATTCGGAAATGGGTCTGAAGTTTACCGACGGGAACGGATGACCCGGCTAACCACAGATTTCTGGGTTGGGGCCTATTTGGCGCGGCTACGGCTGGTGAATATCCCGGCCTTTGTGACGGCCAAGGGTGACGCCACCGCCGGGGCAGTTCTGATCAAGATGAACACACTGGATGGGCAGGCCTGCGCCTATCAGCGTTCTTTTGATCTGATGAAAGATGAACGCACATGGGTGGTTTTGGCCCAAGGGGTTGAACCCGACGTTGACGCAGCCCTTGAACGTCAGAAATCGTTTGACCCGGATCTTTGGGTGATTGAGGTCGAAGATAAGCAAGGTCGTCATTTGCTCGACGAACCGGGATTGTCGGGATAACGTGGCCCCATGGAATGGCGTGATCAGGGGGCATTGCTGGCGGTGCGACGTCACGGTGAAACCTCGGCTATCATAGAGGTATTTACCGCAGAGCACGGCCGCCATGCGGGTGTGGTGCGCGGTGGAACCAGCCGCAAAATCACCCCTGTTTTACAGCCCGGCGCACAGTTGGATGTGACCTGGCGTGCGCGTCTGGACGAACATATCGGCAGCTATAATGTTGAACCTTTGAAAAGCCGCGCGGCGGCGGTGATGGGGGATCGGCTGGCACTGATCGGGCTGAATGCGGTCACCGGATTGCTATGTTTTTGTTTGCCAGAGCGCGAACCACACCCACAGCTTTATGAACGCACGATCACCCTGTTGGATCTGTTGGGCACATCGCCGGTCTGGCCGCTGGCCTATCTGCGCTGGGAACTGGCGTTGCTGGATGAAATGGGCTTTGGGCTGGATTTGTCGTGTTGCGCCGTCACCGGATCAATCGATGATCTGGCGTATGTTTCCCCAAAGTCGGGGCGCGCGGTTAGTGTTGAAGGGGCCGGTGAATGGGCGGACAAATTGTTGCCCCTGCCGCCCAGCCTGTTGGGGCATGGGCGCGCCGAACCTGACGGCATCAGCAAAGGGTTGGTGACCACCGGGTTTTTCCTGCACAATCGGCTGGCGCCGCAACTGGGGAACCGGCCCCTGCCTGCGGCCCGTCAGCGCCTGATTGATGCCATTGCCCGTCAGGGCCGCGCGGTGTGAAAAACCATTTCCTGATCACCGCCATCGCGCAGGATCAGGGTGTTGCCCAGAACTTCGATCAGGGTCATGCCAGCCAGTGCTTGAAAGAATTGGTTTTCCTGCGGTTGATCGGCGCAGGTCGCGCGGGTTGCAACCATTGGCCCAATTTCCAGCCACGGGTAAGGGGCCAGTTGGCGGGCGGAAAAGTCATTGCACGGCCCCCGGCCCCGCACGGCCCCCTGAGTGGGAAATGAAATTGATGCGGATGCGCCAAAAGGTGCGCCATTAATTTCCGCCAGAAAATAGGTCGCATCCGGGTCGGCGTAACCGGATACGGTTTCATCCTTCAGGCAACCGGTCAGGATAATTGGAAGGGCAAGAATTAAACGTAACATTGCACCATTGTGGTCCCGGCGCGGGGCAATAGCAATATTGTTGGTAAGGCGAATTTTATTCGACTGCCAGCCGGTTAAACCAGTTTATTTTCAACCAGATAGGCCGCCGTTTCCTGCAGGCTGCGCTCGGCAGGAATGAATTCCATATTCAGCATCTCACGGGCGCGGGCGTTGGACACGTCAAACCGTTTGCCCAAATCTGGAATGATCTGACGGATTGCTGCGTCAAACATCCCCATAAGCCGGATCAAAAAATCCGGGGCCTGTCGGGTCGCGATACGGCGTTTTGGGAACTGCTTCTTCAGGATTGCAGTCAATTCCATGAACCACAGAAAACTATCAACTGCCAAAATCCGTTTGCCATGGGTGGCGGGCGCAGACAGGGCGCGCACATGCATTTGCGCCACATCGCGCACATCAACGCAGCCCAGACCATAGTTGGGCACCATCGGGTCCTTGCCTGACAGCATCCGTTCCACCACCTGAACCGAGCCACCAAAATGAACGTCCAGCGGTGGGCCCAGAACCATCACCGGGTTGATTGTGGTCAGCGCCATATCAGGGGCTTCATCGCGCACAAAGTCCCACGCGGCCCGTTCGGCCAGTGTTTTTGATTTGGCATAGGCGTCAATTGTCGGGCTGTTGGGGTCGGACCAGTCGCTTTCGTCAAAAATGGCCCGCCCTTTGGGTAAACTTGCCTTCATCACGGCGGCAAAGGATGATGTCAGCACCACCCGCTTTATGCCCGCCCTGTGGGCCGCACGCAGGGCGCGCAACGTGCCATCCACGGCCGGGCGGATCAGTTCGTTTTCATCGCGGGGTTGTTTCAGGGGAAAGGGTGACGCGGTATGCATCAACATATCAATCCCCTGCATGGCGTCGTCCCAGCCATCGTCTTTGCCCAGATCCAGCGCAACAAACCGCAGGCTTTTGTCCAGATCAACACCGTCATTGACATGGGGTGCCACGGCGGCGCGCACTTCGTCCCCGCGCGAAAGGGTGCGCACAGACCCAACAACATCATAACCGGCGTTCAGAAGGTTTAGTACGATATGCTTGGCGATATAGCCGGATGCGCCGGTCAAAAGGACGGTCTTGTTCTGGGCCATGTGGTAATTCCTGAAAAAATGAACTGTTTGGTACAGTTAACAACCCTTCAGAAACTTTTCAACGCGCTAACCCAGTAATCGGCGCGCTATCACCTGCGCCTGAATTTCCGCAGCCCCTTCAAAAATATTCAGAATTCGGGCGTCGCACAGGATGCGGCTAATCTGATATTCCAGCGCAAAGCCGTTGCCCCCGTGAATTTGCAGGGCGTTGTCGGCGGCGGCCCAGGCGACCCGTGCGCCCAGCAGCTTGGCCATGCCTGCCTCCAGGTCACAACGCTTGTCGTGGTCTTTTTGCCATGCCGAATGATAGGTTAACTGCCGGGTAATCATAATCTCAACGGCCATCATCGCCAGCTTGCCGGACACACGGGGAAAATTGATCAGGGATTTGCCAAATTGTTGGCGTTCAAGGGCGTATTGCATCCCCACCTCAAGCGCGTTTTGCGCCACACCAATGGCGCGCGCCGCGGTTTGGATGCGCGCACTTTCAAAGGTTTTCATCAACTGTTTGAAACCCTGTCCTTCAACCCCGCCCAGCAGGTTTTCACCCTTGATCGCAAAGCCGTCAAAGGCCAGTTCATATTCCTTCATGCCGCGATACCCCAGCACCTCTATTTCGCCGCCGGTCATACCCGGTGTTGGAAATGGGTCTGCGTCAGTGCCGGGGATTTTTTCGGCCAGAAACATCGATAGCCCACGGTAATCGGTGGTGTCCGGGTCGGTACGCGCCAGCAGGGTCATCACATGGGTGCGCGCGGCGTGGGTGATCCATGTCTTGTTGCCGGTCATGGCGTAGTCATCGCCGTTTTTGGTGGCCCGCGTGCGCATCGCCCCAAGGTCGGACCCGGTGCCCGGTTCGGTAAACACCGCCGTTGGCAGGATTTCGGCGCTGGAAATTTTTGGCAACCACTGGTGTTTTTGGTCGTCCGTGCCGCCACACAGGATTAGTTCGGCCGCGATTTCAGAACGTGTAGCAAGCGAGCCAACGCCAATATAACCGCGCGACAGTTCTTCGGACACCACAACCATTGATGCCTTGGACAGGCCAAAGCCGCCGAATTCTTCCGGGATGGTCAGGCCAAAGACCCCCATGTCCGCCAGATCGTTGATCACCTCTATCGGGATCAGTTCGTCCTTCAGGTGCCAGTCGTGGGCATGGGGCACGACGCGATCATCGGCAAAACGGCGGAACTGTTCGCGGATCATTTCCAGTTCGTCATCCAGCCCGGTTGTACCGAATGTTGCGTGCCCCTGATTTGATTGCATTAGTTCAACCAGACGGGCGCGGGCCGCCGGGGTGTTGGCGTTTTCGATCAGGGTCTGAACCGCAGGGGTGTCCAGCGCGCGGCCATCCACGCCCATGTGGTGCAGGCGGGCGATTTCCCCCTGACTCATCATGATGCCGCCTTTGATCTGGGCCAGATATTCGCCAAAGGCGATTTGCAGGATCAACTGTTCCATTTCGCCGAATTTGGAACTGCTGTTCAGACGCGTTGCCCAGCCATGCATCTGACGCAGGCTTTCCACATAGGTGGCCAGCCATGACAGGGCGTGGGTGGCGGATTGGTGGGTTTCCAGTAATTCACCGTCGGGGCGGCCATCTTTGCACACCAAATCACGCAAGTTGCCTGTTGCCTGATCCAGCAGGGTTTGTGCGGGCTCAAGACTGGCCGCGGTCAGGGCCAGCAGGTCGGATAGGATCGTCTGGGTCATGCAAAGTTCCTGTCGCTATGATCTTGCGGTACGAATCCGCAGATCAGGGTTGTCACCGGGGTAATCACTTTGCAGGTGCAGCGCAATAAAAATACGCATAATGATGCGTAATTGAATGAAAGTGTCGCGCAGGAATTTACGATGTGGTTCTGGCGGACATCTGCTAGAATGGTTTCAGGCGAACAGGGAACCAGAATGCCATATTTACCAGAGCTGATTACCCCGTTCTTTCTGGGGCTTGCCGTTATCGTGACTTTTGTCAGTGGCTTTGTGAAGGGGGCTGTTGGCTTTGGCATGCCGATGATCATGATTTCCGGTATGGGGTCATTCCTGTCGCCTGAGCTTGCACTTGCAGCATTGATTGTGCCCACGGTGCTAAGCAATGTCTGGCAGGCGGTTCGTGGTGGGTTTGTCGCCGCGTGGCGGTCTGTTGTCAGTTACCGGGTGTATATTGCCATTTTGCTGGTGTGTATTGCGCTGAGTTCGCAACTGGTTGGGCGGCTGTCGGCGTCATGGCTGTATTTCATTCTGGGGGTGCCGGTCACCGGGTTTGCCCTGACCCAGCTTATGGGTTGGCATATTCGGGTGGGCGCAAAGCATATGCGCCGGGTAGAGGTTATGTTTGCCACCCTTGCCGGGCTGATCGGTGGTTTGACCGGTGTCTGGGGCCCGCCGACGATTGCCTATTTGACGACGCTGCACACGCCCAAGGGTGAACAGGTGCGTGTGCAGGGGGTCATTTATGGGGCCGGGGCGATTGTGCTGTTCTTTGCCCACCTGAAGTCGGGGGTTTTGAATTCACAGACCTTGCAACTGTCCCTGTGGATGGTGGTGCCGGCGATGGTGGGAATGGGTGTTGGGTTCTGGGTGCAGGACCGGCTGGATCAGGCGCGTTTCCGGCGTGTGACACTGGTGGTTCTGGTGGCGGCCGGGCTGAACCTGATCAGGCGTGGGGTTATGGGCTAGGGTTTGGGAATATGCCTCCGGCGGGGATATTTATGGCCAATTCGAAATGGGCGGCCCCGCCGAAGGTTTGATTTTGTGCTAGCCGATTGCAATCGCGCGCACGTCGTCATCGATATAGTCGCCGTACTGGCCAAAGTTTTTGGCGAACATTTCCACAAGCTTTTGGGCCTGACGGTCGTAGGCATCGGTGTTGTCCCAGGTGCGGCGCGGGTCCAGCAGAATGTCGGCCACGCCGGAAACCGATTCCGGTACATCAAAGCCAAAGTTTTTGTCCCGGCGGAATTTTGCCCCGGCAAGTGAGCCATCAAGGGCCGCCGACAGCAGGGCGCGCGTGGCCTTGATGGGCATCCGTGATCCGGTGCCATAGGCGCCGCCGGTCCAGCCGGTATTTACCAGCCAGCATGTTGCGCCGTGTTTTGCGATTTTGTCGCGCAGCAGGTTGCCGTAAACTTCTGGTCGGCGCGGCATGAACGGTGCGCCAAAGCAGGTGGAAAATGTTGGTTCGGGTTCTGTCACGCCCCGTTCGGTGCCGGCGACTTTTGACGTGAAGCCTGACAGGAAGTGATACATCGCCTGCGCCGGTGTCAGGCGGGCAATTGGTGGCAGGACACCAAAGGCGTCACAGGTCAGCATGATGATGCTTTTGGGGTGTCCGCCCATGGCCGTGGGCGAGGCGTTGGAAATATAGTTCAGCGGGTAGGCGCAGCGCATGTTTGCCGTCAGGCTGTCATCTTCGAAATCTAAATCCTTAGTATCCGGGTCAAACACCATGTTTTCGATCACGGTCGCAAATTTGGTGGTCGTGGCGAAAATTTCAGGCTCTGCCTCGGGACTAAGGTTGATGGTTTTGGCGTAACAGCCGCCTTCGAAATTAAAGGTGCCGCGATCGGACCAGCCGTGTTCATCATCGCCAATCAGTACCCGTGACGGATCAGCCGACAGGGTGGTTTTGCCGGTGCCCGACAGGCCAAAGAAAATTGCCGTATCAACCGGGTTTCCCGGCGCGTGGTTGGCAGAACAGTGCATGGGCATGACGTTCTTTTCTGGTAGCAGATAGTTCAGCAGCGAAAAGACTGATTTTTTGTTTTCACCGGCATAGGCGGTACCGGCAATCAGGATCAGCTTTGCCTCTATATTGATCGAAATTACCGTTTCAGACCGACAGCCGTGGCGCTTTGGGTCGGCCTTGAAACTGGGGCAGTTGATGATGGTGAATTCGGGGGTGAAGCTGTCCAGCTCGCGCCGCGTCGGGCGGCGCAGCATGTGGCGGATGAATAATCCATGCCATGCCAGTTCGGTCACAACGCGCACATCCAGACGGTGGGCGGCGTCCGCCCCGCCAAACAGGTCCTGCACGAAATATTCCTTGCCCTTCATGTGTTCCAACATGTCAGCGTGCAGCTGATCAAAGGCATCCGGTGTCATTGGGGCGTTATTTTCCCACCAGATATTGTTTTCGACGCCCGGGGTTCTGACGATGAATTTGTCCTTTGGGGAACGGCCGGTGTGTTTGCCCGTGGTCACAAGGAATGAACCACCCTTGCCCAATGTCCCTTCGTCGCGTTTCAGGGCCTCTTGGATCAGGGCTGGTTCAAGCAGGTTGTAATACACTGTGCCAAGCCCGCTGATGCCTTGTTGCGTTAGCGTACATGCTGTGTTGACCCGTCCGATTGTCATTGAAGTTCCCTGCGCCCTGTGGCGTCCCTAGAATTGTCGGCGAATGGCAAAAATGGGTTTGCCGCTGTCGGGATGGATGCTTCCCGGTGGTTTTGCCTATAGCATGCAGATTTTGGCAGGGAACAGGACGCAAATGCACAGTTAGCGCAACCAAGTGTATGTTAGCGCAACCAAAAGTACAAAAGTCGGAACCAATCGACCGAAGTGAGGCAAATTAGTCAAAATTTTTTGGAATTAGGGTCAAAATGTCCAAAGCGGGCCGGTTGATTCGCAGTTAGTTGTTGCTTCCGGCCGCCGGAAGCAGGAATATAGCTAAAAAATAATTGATAATGAGCAGAGTAAGGGAACGTTTATGTCAAGGATTGCATTGGTAGATGACGACAGGAACATCCTGACGTCGGTGTCTATAACCCTTGAGGCCGAAGGCTTTGAGGTTGAAACATACAATGATGGACAGGCCGCACTGGACGCTTTCAATAAGCGCCTGCCTGATATGGCCGTTCTGGATATAAAAATGCCACGTATGGATGGCATGGATCTGTTGCAGCGTGTGCGCCAGAAAAGTGCAATGCCGGTAATTTTCCTGACCTCGAAAGATGACGAAATTGATGAGGTTCTGGGCCTGCGGATGGGTGCGGATGATTATGTGAAAAAGCCGTTTTCACAGCGCCTGTTAGTGGAACGTATCCGGGCATTGTTGCGCCGTCAGGAAGCAATTGAAACAGGCATCACGCCTGAAGGCGAAGAAAATAAGATAATGGAGCGCGGCGAGCTTTCGATGGATCCGCTGCGCCATCAGGTGACCTGGAAGGGTCGGGATATTTCCCTGACAGTGACAGAATTTCTGTTGCTGCAGGCACTGGCACAGCGCCCCGGTTTTGTTAAAAGCCGCGATCAGTTAATGGATGTGGCCTATGATGATCAGGTTTATGTTGACGACCGAACCATCGATAGCCACATTAAGCGCCTGCGCAAGAAGATGCGCACTGTTGATAATGAGTTTAATGCGATCGAGACGCTCTACGGTATCGGGTATCGATATAACGAAGAGTAATGTTGCTCGCGTCGGGGGTGGACGTGCGGGAATCCAAGCCAGTTAAGGGCACTGATGTCGTCTTGGGCGATGACTGGGTGGCCCCTCATACTACTGTTGATTTTGAAGCCAGGGCAAAGCATGCGCGCCGGGGCCTTTTTTCGTTCAATCAATCGCCCCTTGCCCGTAAGATTGTAACCTTCAATCTGGTGGCCCTGATTATTCTGGTGTCCGGGGTTTTATACCTGAATCCGTTTCGAGACAGTCTGACGTTTCAGTATGAACGGGGAATGGTCAATCAGGCAGAGCTGATAGCAGACGTGTTTGAGGCCCAGTTTGCACTGGCAGGCGCAGATATCACCACCGGAGCACAGGATTTCGATTTTTCCCAGGGCTTGCGTGCAATCACACTTCGCACTGGTGTTGAGGTCTTTGTTTTTGATCAGAACGAAAAAATCGTTGCGACCACTTATGGCGTTGATCGGCCTGTGACTGTCCCGGCAAGCGGCATGAAGCAGGGTGGGCGAAAAACAATAATCACGGATTTCCTAAGTAATATGTGGGAAGGATTATCTGGTCTTTTGGCCCCGGCCGGTCCTGAATTATCCCCCTACACACCACAAGATCAGGTGCGTGAAATTGTACCGCTATCCCTTGGTGGGACCACCCAGGTGAATACCGGGCAGGACCGTAATGGTGGAACAATTTTGGCGGTGACCACACCGATACTAAGCAATGGTCAGACGATTGGGGTGGTGGCACTGCTAAGTGCATCTGGTGAAATTGATGCCCTTGTGCGCAATGAACGAGAGCAGGTTTTGCAGATGTTTGTTATCGCAATTCTGGTGTCGATCGGGCTTAGCCTTGTGCTGGCATCAACCATTGCCAATCCGTTGTCTGATCTTGCTGCTGCGGCCGAAGTGGGGCGCGACAAACATTCACGCAAAGTCAGCCCCGGACGTGTCCGCATCCCTGATCTGTCCGGGCGCCCGGATGAAATTGGTCGCCTGTCGGGTGCGTTGCGCGGGATGGTTGCGGCACTTTATGAACGCATTGATGCCAATGAACAATTTGCCGCTGACGTGGCCCATGAAATCAAAAACCCGCTGGCGTCCCTGCGCTCGGCGGTGGGGACACTCAGGATTGCACAACGTGATGATCAGCGGACAAGATTGCATGATGTGATCGAACATGACGTGCGCCGCCTTGACCGTTTGGTCAGTGACATTTCAAATGCATCCCGTCTGGACAGTGAACTGGTCAGGGAAGAAGAAGAAACCTTTGATCTGCTGAAGATGATGATGAACATCACCAGCTATCTGGGCGCTGAGGCTAAACAAAAAGGTATTGAATTTATTTCGGACCTGCCAAAAGAGCCAATTGGCATTCAGGGCCTTGAGGCGCGGCTTGCGCAGGTTGTTGTCAACCTGATCAGCAACGCCATTTCGTTTTGTGAAGAAGGTGATGCCATTCGGGTCTGGGCGCGAAAACGCGAAGATCGCATCCTTGTGGTTGTTGAAGACACCGGCCCGGGCATCCCCGAGGTCGCGCTGACCAAGATTTTCAACCGTTTTTACACATCACGCCCCGAAAGCCAGTTTGGCGATAATTCGGGGTTGGGGCTGGCGATTTCCAAACAAATAGTAGAGGCCCACGGTGGTGTTATCTGGGCCGAAAACATCAGGCCAACCGATTCTGATCTTAGCTCTGAACCGCTGGGTGCGCGGTTCGTTGTTGGCCTGCCTGTGTAAGGGTGGGGCGAACCTTTTCCCAAAATGCCTGTGCCGGGCGCTGAAACAACAATGCCTGCTTTGGATATAACCCACGCCACCTGTGTGGCCCTTGGGCAAGCTGCGGTCCTGCTAATGGGAAAGTCGGGATCGGGTAAATCTGCGACAGCGTTGGAACTGATGTCGCGGGGCGCGGCTCTGGTGGCCGATGACAGAACCATTCTGACCCGACAGGGGCAAACCCTGGTCGCCAGCTGCCCCCCCGCCATTTGTGGCCAGATAGAAGCGCGCGGCGTTGGCATACTGGCCGCTGATCATCAGGACAGTGCAATTGTGCGACTGGTGGTTGATTTGGACAGCATCGAAGATGCGCGCCTACCACAGCAGCGCCATATAACATTGCTGGGGGTTAGTATCCCCTTGCTTCACACCCCCCGATCCGTGCATTTTCCAGCAGCAATTTTACAAACCCTTCGGGGTGGAAGGATAGCGTAGTGCCAGCGCAACCCACCAAAAGCGAACCCGAAAAAGCCAGGTCAGGCGGCCAGCGGCTGGTTTTCGTAACCGGGCCATCGGGGGCGGGGCGATCCACAGCCGTTAAGGCCCTGGAAGATATTGGGTTTGAAGCCATCGATAACCTGCCATTGTCATTAATTGACCGGCTGCTGGATGGCCCGCCGATTGGGCGACCACTGGCACTGGGTATTGATGTCAGAAATCGCGATTTTTCGACCAATGCCCTGATTGAGGTAATTGACCGATTCGAAAAGAAACCAGACTTCAATCTGGAAATTTTGTATCTGGATTGCAATTCTGATGTGCTGATCCGGCGGTTTTCTGAAACGCGCCGCCGCCACCCCCTGTCACCGGCGAAATCCCCGGCCGAAGGGATTGAACAGGAACTTGACCTGCTGGTTCCGGTCCGTGCGCGCGCGAATGTTTTGATCGACACCAGTGATCTGACGCCCCATGACCTGCGCGCTGAAATGGAACATTGGTTTGGCACCACAGGGGGGAACCATCTGGCGGTTTCGGTGCAGTCGTTTTCTTATAAACGGGGCATCCCACGGGGCGTGGACATGGTTTTTGATTGCCGGTTTTTGCGCAACCCCCACTGGGAACCTGAACTAAGAAGCAAAGATGGCCGATGCCATGCGGTCAGTAGTTATGTTGAACAAGATACCCGGTTTGCCAGTTTTTTTGATAAAGTCGAAGGCCTGTCATTGATGCTGCTACCGGCCTTTGCGCAAGAGGGTAAGTCGCACATTACAATCGCCTTTGGCTGCACTGGTGGGCAACACAGATCTGTCACCCTGACGCAAAAGCTGGCGAATGCACTTGCGGTGGACGGTTGGCAGGTATCTATACGACACCGGGAACTGGAAAGGCGCGGCCTGAGTGGTGCTGTTCCGGGCAGAAAAGATGAGGAAAAGGCGTGATCGGAATCGTGATCGTCGCACATGGTGGACTGGCCCGGGAATATCTGGCCGCTGTCGAACACGTTGTCGGCAAACAATCAGGGGTGCTTGCGGTGTCGATTGAGGCGGACCATGACCGCGCCCTGAAACAATCAGAAATTTGTGCCGCAGCCGATAGGGTTGATTTGGGGCAGGGCGTTGTGGTGGTGACGGACATGTTCGGTGGATCACCTTCTAACCTGTCACTTTTGGCCTGTTGCGCCAGAAATCGGAAAATTCTGTATGGCGCAAATCTGCCGATGCTGGTTAAACTGGCAAAATCACGCAACCTAAGCGTTGAAAAGGCTGTAGAATGTGCGAAGATCGCCGGTCGAAAATATATCGATAGTATTGATTCCCCTTCCCTGAACAGTCAGGAATAATAGCAAAATGACCGTTCGTGAATTGGTTATACTAAATGAAAAAGGGCTTCATGCGCGTGCATCGGCCAAACTGGTTGAGGTGGTAGAGGCCCATAATGCCACGGCAGAACTGTTAAAGGATGGTTTGCATGCCTCTGGGGACAGTATAATGGGTCTTTTGATGTTGGCAGCGGCCAAGGGAACAACTATTGAAATCCAAACGGACGGTCCTGATGCGGAAAAATTGGCCGATGCCATCGGGGCACTGGTAAAGGACCTGTTCGGCGAAGGCGCTTAAGGGTACATGTTAATGCCAAGGGGCGTTACGACGAATAAGAAGACGAAATGAACAAAAAGAAGCGATCCAACCCAAACGACAAGGAATTTGTGCCCTATGATACGAGCACACTATCCTTTGGCCTGTCCGGGTCCAGCCCGGTCAGGATCGGGGTCATCCGGGCTGTTGAATGGGTCACTGGCAAAATAACGCTTTTGAAAATCGTCAATGATTTTGAAAAAACCGGACGTAAATACGAAACGACGTTTTGGCAAAAAATCTTCGACATCCTCAGAATTAATCTTGAGTGCAGTGAAACGGATATTGCCCGCATTCCAAAAACCGGCCCGGTTGTGGTTGTTGCCAACCACCCCTTTGGGTTTGTTGACGGGCTGATGTTGGCGGTTCTGGTCAGCAGGGTGCGCCCCGACATTAAAATCCTGACGCGCGCCTTTTTTGCGACGCTGCCCGAAATTGATGACAACATGGTGCCGGTCGCGTTTCCGCATGACGAAGATTCAACCCTGAAAAATATTGCCGTTCGCAAAAAGGTGATGGACCATCTTGCCGACGACGGGGCGATCATTTTGTTCCCGGCCGGTCGGTGCGCCACATCGCAGACACCCTTTGGCAAGGCGATTGAACATGAATGGAATCCCTTCACCGCCAAGATGATTTTGAAAAGCAAAGCCAAGGTTGTTCCGGTGTTTATCCCCGGCCAAAACGGGCGTGCCTTTCAGATTGTTCAGACATTTTCCGCGACATTGCGCCAAAGCCTGATGATGCATGAAATCAAACGCGGGATCGGAAAAACAATCCGCCCGGTTATTGGTGATGTTATTAATCGCGATGAAATTGACCCATGGGTTCTGAAACCCAGAAAGTTCATGGATCATCTGCGGGAAGTAACGCTCGATTTGGAAAACAAGGAATAAATTTCCTTATCAGGGTTTTACCCTAGCGCGTTGGCACCGGTTCATCGCCGCGATAATCATAAAACCCACGCTTTGTTTTGCGGCCGAGCCAGCCAGCTTCGACATATTTTGTCAGCAATGGACAGGGGCGGTATTTTGTATCTGCCAGCCCGTCATGCAGCACGTTCATGATCGCAAGGCAGGTATCCAGCCCGATAAAATCAGCCAGTTCCAGCGGCCCCATTGGGTGATTAGCACCCAGTTTCAGGGATTCGTCGATAGATTTGACCGAACCCACCCCTTCGTACAGGGTATAGACGGCTTCATTGATCATCGGCATCAGAATGCGGTTCACGATGAAGCCGGGGAAATCTTCCGCACTGGCGGATATTTTTCCGATCCGTTCCACCACCGCCAGACAGGCCTTGAACGTGGGTTCATCGGTGGCGATGCCACGGATAAGTTCAACCAGTTGCATCACCGGAACCGGGTTCATAAAATGAAACCCCATGAACTTTTCCGGCCGATCAGTACGTGACGCCAGCCGCGTGATGGAAATGGACGATGTGTTGGATGTCAGAATGGTATGGGGTTGCAGGTGGGGCAACAGCTCTTCAAAGATCGCGGCCTTGACGGTTTCGCGTTCGGTGGCGGCCTCTATCACCAGATCGGTTTTACCCAGTTCACTTAGGGTGGTGGTGGTGCGAATGTGGGCCAGTGCCTGATCCCTGCTTTCGCCCGAGATTTTTTCCCGTGAAACCTGTCGATCAAGGTTCTTTTTGATCAGGGCCACAGCCGCATCCAGGGCGTCCTGCGAAATGTCGTTCAGCACAACATCATAACCTGCCAGCGCACAAACATGGGCAATCCCGTTGCCCATTTGTCCTGCGCCAACAATCCCTATTACTGAGATTTCCATGACCGTCCCTTCCATAATTCAGGGTGAACATAGGCCCCGGGCAAACCGGGGCGCAAGGCCGAAGGTTGAATAAACTTTGCTTAAAGATCGCCGTTTAGTGTTTTGGCAACCTGAGGCTGCCATTCTTTGTGATGGGTGAATGAAAGGTGGGTGAAAATGGCCTATGAATACTTGGGCAGGGGTGCCCTTGATTACTTTCCCTGTCGTTATGGCAGCTCAAAGTTGTATTTCCGGGGGCCTGAAAGGCCGCTGGATGGTGGATATTGTGCAGTAATTGGCAGCACGGAAACCTATGGGAAATATATAGAAGACCCTTATCCGGTTCAGTTGGAACAATTCACCGGGAAAACGGTGCTTAATCTGGGCCAGTTGCATGGCGGTGTTGACCTGCTTTTGGCGGACCCCGCACTGTTAGGTATTTGCAAAAAGGCAGATACCACAATCATTCAGCTAACCGGGGCACAGAATATTTCGAACCGGTTCTACCGTGTACACCCCCGACGCAATGATCGTTTTGTCGGGGCGACGGATGCGCTGAAATCGCTGTTCCCGGAAATGGATTTCACAGACTTTAATTTTACCGGCCACCTGCTGGGGGCACTGGCCTATGGGGCATGTGACCGGTTTGATCTGGTGCGCCAGGAATTGCAGAAAACATGGGTTACACGGATGAAATCAGTTTTGGATCAGATCGGCGGGCGGGTGATTTTGCTGTGGCTTTCCCGGCATGGCCTGAATGATGACAGACCTGATAAATGCCTGCTGCGTGACCCGGGGCTTATTGATGGGGACATGGTGGAACAGTTGGTTCGCGCCGGTGCCGAGCTGGTTGAAATAGTGGCGACCGGGGAAGAAATCAGCGCCGGTCATGACCGTATGATTTTTTCTGTTCTGGAAGAACCAGCCGCGCGTCAGATGCTGGGCCCGATCATCCATCAGCAGGCGGCGCTGGAACTTAAGGCCCTGCTTGGGGCGGCCTGATAAGAAAACGGCCCACCAACTGATGGGCCGTGTTCATTTGTTAATCCGTGTTTCGGATCAGAGCTTTTCAATCAGCTCTGGCACGGCGTCAAACAGATCAGCAACCAGACCATAATCGGCAACCTGAAAAATCGGCGCCTCTTCGTCTTTGTTAATTGCGACAATGACTTTGCTGTCCTTCATGCCGGCCAAATGCTGGATCGCGCCGGAAATACCAACAGCAATATAGAGATCAGGGGCAACAACCTTACCGGTTTGACCAACCTGCCAGTCATTGGGGGCATAGCCACTGTCAACCGCCGCGCGTGATGCACCCACGGCCGCGCCCAGTTTATCGGCCAGCTTTTCAATCAGCGCAAAGTCGTCTTCTGAACCCACGCCACGACCACCGGAAACAACCACACCCGCACTGGTCAGTTCGGGGCGGTCACTGGTGGCAACCTTGTCTTCGACCCAATCGGACAGGCCGGGGTTGTCGGCGGCGGCAATGCCTTCAACTGGCGCTGATCCGTCAAGGCCCGCGGCATCAAAGGTGGATGTGCGGATCGTAACCACTTTTGTGGCATCACTGGATTTCACCGTCTGAACGGCGTTGCCCGCATAGATCGGACGTTCAAAGGTCGACGCATCAACAACGCCCGACACATCCGAAATCACCATCACATCCAATAGGGCGGCAACGCGGGGCAGGATGTTCTTGGCGGAATTGGTTGCCGGGGCAACAATATGTTCATAGTCGCCCGCAAGGGACACCATCAGTGCGCCAACCGGTTCGGCCAGCCCATTGCCATAAGACGCATCATCGGCGCATAAAACCTTGGCAACACCTGCGATTTTTGCGGCCTCATCTGCGGCACCACCACAGGACGCCCCGGCGCACAGCACCGTCACATCACCAAGTGAGGAAACCGCATTCACCGCCTTGGCGGTTGCATCAACGGCCAGTTCGCCGCCGGTCACTTCTGCGAGAAGAAGAACAGCCATTATATCGCCCCCGCTTCTTTAAGTTTTTCTACAAGCTCATCAACAGAGCCAACAATTTCACCGGCCTTGCGGCTTTCGGGTTCGGTTGTTGACAAAATTTCCAGACGTGGCGCTGTATCAACCCCGTAATCGCCCGGTGTTTTTTCATCCAACGGCTTTTTCTTGGCCTTCATGATGTTTGGAAGGCTTGCATAGCGCGGCTCATTCAGGCGCAGATCAACCGTCACAATCGTGGGCAGTGACACCTTGATGGTTTGCAAACCACCGTCAACTTCACGGGTGACAACGGCGTGTTCGCCTTCAATATTCACCTCGGATGCAAACGTGGCCTGTGACCAGCCCAGCAGGGCCGACAACATCTGGCCCGTGGCGTTCATGTCGTTATCAATCGCCTGCTTGCCGGCCAGAACGATGCCCGGCTGTTCTTCGTCAACGATGGCCTTCAGGATTTTGGCCACGGCAAGGGGCTCAATGTCGGTGTGCACATCTTCGGATGCAACAACCAGAATGGCGCGATCGGCCCCCATTGCCAATGCGGTGCGCAGGGTTTCCTGGCACTGTTTTACCCCAATGGAAACGGCGATGATTTCATCAACCTTACCGGCCTCTTTCAGGCGGATGGCTTCTTCTACGGCGATTTCGTCAAACGGGTTCATCGACATTTTTACATTGGCAAGATCGACCCCGGTGCTGTCGGCTTTGACGCGCACCTTTACGTTATAGTCGATCACGCGTTTGACGGGCACAAGTACCTTCATCACGGCGTTCTCCTGATAATCCATGGCCCCGATCGGGCCCCAAAAAAGTTCTCGGGTGATTGTTAGCGGGAAGTTGCGCAGGAAAATAGGGTAAAATCGACATAGGCAGGCGGCGTTACGTCGCGTTTAGATCGTTTGGACACTAACGATTCGCGCCGGGCACCCACAGAACGTCATCAGCCCCATTGGAATTTGCCACACGGGATGCCACGAAAAACCAGTCTGACAGCCGGTTCAGGTATTTCAGGGCGGCGTTATTAACGGGTTCTTGCCCGGCCAGTTCAACCGTCAACCTTTCGGCGCGCCGCGACACCGTTCGACACAGATGCAGATGCGCGGCCAATGGGGAACCGCCGGGCAACACAAATGATCGCAACGGTTCCAGCCCGGCGTTCATCGCGTCAATCTCGGTTTCCAGGCGGTCGACCTGGGTATCGCTGACCCGCAGGGGTGGATATTCGGCATCGATGTCTTTTTCCATGTCAGGGCGGCACAGGTCTGCGCCCAGATCAAACAGGTCATTTTGAATGCGCGCTAGGCTGTCATCAATGTCGCCGCCCGCGTGCAGGCGTGCCAAACCGACCGTGGCATTGGTTTCATCCACCGTGCCATAGGCCGCGACCCTCGTTGATTGCTTGGGCACACGTTCACCATTGCCCAGCGCGGTTTGACCGGCGTCCCCGGTGCGGGTGTAGATTTTGTTCAGAACAACCATATCAGCCCCCGTTTTGGCGAAAAAACAGGAACAACAGGATCGCCGCCACCGCAACACCCTGCGAAATAATCCGATAGCGCATCAGCCGATTGCCGTGTTTGCGATTAAATTCGCCACCACGGGCAAAACCGATGACACCAATCAGCAAAATAACCAGCACCGCCAGTGCGGTTATGACGACCAGAATAAATAGTGGATCGTTTAGCATTTTGCGCCCCTTTGCCAGTTGCCGGTCTTGATGACTGTGAATCTAACCTTTTGCCAGAAACCAGTCCAGCGCAGACGTCGGCAACACCCGGCGCAGCGCCCCCATCAGATAGGTTGGCGTGGTCACATAGTACCTTGCCCGTGGGCGTGATGCTTCAAGCGCATGGACCAGCTTTTTGGTTACCGCCGACGGGGGCAGTTCAAACGGGTCCGGGCCACTGTCTGTGTACAGACGTTTGACCAGCGTATTTTCGTATTCTTCCACCAGAACTGAATTTTTCCAATCTATCCACTTTTCAAAATGCGGGATCGCGTTTTCCCGAATTTTTGCGGTGACTGGCCCCGGTTCAATCAGGGACACATGGATGCCGGTGCCTTTCAGTTCCAGACGCATCACGTCTGTTAACCCTTCCATGGCGAATTTTGTGGCAACATAGGCGCCGCGCCATTTTATCCCCACAAGCCCCAGAACGGATGAGCAATTGATAATGCGCCCATGCCCCTGTGCGCGCATCACCGGAATGACCTGTCGGGCCAGATCGTGATAGCCAAAAAGATTGGTTTCAAAGATCGCGCGTAATCCGCCACGGGGCAGGTCTTCAACCGCGCCGGGCAGGGCATAGGCACCGTTGTTGTACAGCGCGTCCAGCGTGCCGCCGGTGCGTTTCAGAACCTCTGCCAATGCGGTGGTGATCGATGTTTCATCATCGTAATCCAGCACGAAACTTTCCAGCCCCTCACCGCGCAGGCGTTCACAATCCGCCGTCGCCCGGCAGGTGGCAAAGACCCGCCAGCCGCGTTTTGACAGCCCATGTGCCGCGTCATAGCCAATTCCAGAAGAACAGCCCGTAATCAGAATGGATTTGCCTGCCATTTTTGCCCCAGTTGCCTAGTTTTGCGCCTAGTTATGGGGTTTGGTCGGTAAGCTCAAACAAAGATCAGCCGCTGGGCTGAATTTCCTGCAAAAACCGCCCGGCCATGAAACCGTCCACCCCGGCCCCCTGAATGCGGATATGAACCCAGGGTGCGGCCGGGTCTGACAGGATTTCCACCGCGTCACCAAATTCAACACCCCCGGCAATGGCATGATCAGTTGACGGGCCGGCGCGCACATTCACCCGGCGCGCGGTGACATAGCGCACAGTTGCGGTTGGTTCATCTACCGCTGGCGGCGGGGTGCTGTCATCTGTTGCCGGTTGCGCGGTGTTGTTACCCCCGACCTGCAAATAACCGTCAGATGTTACAACCATCGGCGTATGAAACGGGGCCGATGCATGATCGGCCAACAGGTTCACCGGCATCGGGGCAGGGGGTGTTTCAATTTTCAGACTGGCCAGCAGAACCGGCGCGGGTGCGGGTGCGGGCGCGTCGGTGGGCGTATCTTCAATGGGGACATTGGCCTGTTTTGGCCGCCCTTCGGGAAAGGCATCAGCATAGGCCATGGCCAGAAAAATGCCGCCAATCAACGCAATCAACATCCGAATCATTAAACTATCTGCCCTGCTAAAATACCTGTTGCACAGTAGTCATGCCC
>DAOURA010000092.1 GCA_030625325.1 Marinosulfonomonas sp. | reverse complement strand
ACATGCCATCCCGCCAGTCGGGGCAAAACACCGTGTTGACCTTCAGCCCCCGGATCGCAGCGGCCCGCCCGGCGTGGTCGGGGGGCAGTACAACATTCACCCGCCCGGCCTGTGACGCCAGGGCGACATTGGCACAGTGGCGCAACAGGGCTTGCCCATCCACATCCTGCAGCAACTTGTCGTCGCCCCCCATCCGGCTGGACGCCCCGGCGGCCAGCAACAGGACCTCTATCTTTGGCCGACCCTTTGTTTTGACGATGCCACCACGCGGCTGCGGGCGGGTTGAAATTTCCTTTAGCAACCCACCAACACCCATTGCCGCGATATCCTGATCACGCAGCTTGATGCCCGCGGCAAGACGCTCCAACACCCAGTCCGCACCATTTAACGCGGGCGAACGGGCACACCCCGGCAGGCCAACAACGGTTTTCGCGCCAAGCCCCCCCAGAAACAGCAAATTCCCCGGATCAACCGGCATCCCAAACCGCTCCACCCGGCCACCGGCAGCCAGCAGTGCCGCCGGGGCAACATCTGCAATATCAGACGTGGCAGAACCGGTCAGGATCAGGATCAGATCATTTTTCGCCCCTGTTAGCTGCGCAGCCAGATCATCAGTTTTGTGGTCCACAATAACCGGCCCGTCCAGTTCACAACCAAGGCTATGCAGGCGCTGCGCAACCGCCCGGTGGCCTTTTCCCAGCAGACTGTCACCCATGCCCGGCGTGCGCGTCAGGATCAGTGTCGCGCGGGTCGGCTTGAACGGTTCAACCCCCAGCGCCCCCGCCGCCACATCACATGCGGCCGATATGTTTTCACGTGATGCGGCGAACGGAATAATTTTAACCGTCGCCACCAATGCCCGCCCGCTAACGCGCGACAAATCCGGCAGGGTCGCAACCGTGATCGACGGATCGACCCCGTTGAACCGGTTCACCAGATCCGCATTCACACGAAACATACCATCGCATTCGGCAAAAATATTCACCCGCCCGGTGAACGGCGCACTTGCCCCAAGGTTCGCCCCCCCGGACATCAGCGCCTTTGCCAGCATCTGGGCCGCCGCATCTTCATGCACATCCCCCGGCCCAAGTGCGGCAACGGTAACTGACAACACCCCCGCCGCGCGCAGGTCTTTAATATCTGCGGCATTCAGGGTTGTGCCCTTGCGAATACGCCGGCCCTGTACTGCCACCGAATGGGCAAGAATCGCGCCCTTGGCGTCGTCAATATTGCGTGGCCCGAATATCATCGCCGGGTCTCGGGGCGGCGCAGGCGCTCGGTTATTTCGGCCATCACCGACAGGGCAATTTCTGCCGGGGTTTTGGCGGCGATGTCCGCGCCGACGGGGGCGTGGATACGCGCGATCTGTGCGTCATTGAACCCGGCCCCCACCAGCCGTTTCACCCGCTTTGCATGGGTCTTCCTTGATCCCAGACACCCCAGATAAAACACATCCGATTTCAACGCTTCCCGGATCGCCGGATCATCGATTTTCGGATCATGTGACAGGGTCACAACGGCCGTGCGCCCGTCCAGCCCCTCAGCCGCCAGTGCCGCGTCGGGCCATTCGTCAATCAGCCGTTCACCGGGAAACCGATCCGGCGTCAAAAAGGCCGCGCGCGGGTCCACCAAAACGGCATCATACCCCGCCAATCGGGCCATTTGCATCAGGGGCTGGGCAATGTGAACCGCCCCCACCACAATCATCCGCAGGGGCGGGTTGTGAATGGCGACAAAATGATCCCCGTCCAGCCCGGACTTGTCAGAAATAAATCTGGGGTGCAGATCCAGCCGGTCGTCATCAGGGGTGGCCAGCCGACGTTCCCATGTCTGAATATTAACCACATAGGCCACGCCACGGCGCGCCTTGCGCTGTGTGGCCAGTTCTTTGATCAGTGCCAGATCTGGCCCCTGCCCCACGCCGATCGGTTCAACCAGTATTCTGATCGTGCCACCACAGGCCAGCCCAACGGCGAACGCCTCTTCATCGCTGACACCATATTCCAATAACCTTGGCGCACCGTCTTCGATGGCTTCCAACGCTTCTTCAACAACGGCGGCTTCGACACAGCCCCCCGAAACGGACCCGGCCAGTTCGGCGTCCGCACTGATCGCCAGTTGTGATCCCGCCGGGCGCGGCGCGGACCCCCATGTTTCAATCACACTGGCCAGTGCCGCCCCCTTGCCCGCAGCAATCCATGCCAGTGCCTGTTCGGGAACCTGATCAAAACCTGCCATTATCCACCCCCCATCATTTTCATCAACCGCGCCTTTTCACCGATATCGTCAGGGCGCGCCAAGGCCTGCGCCAGCGCCTGCAATGATGCAATATTATGCCCGGCGCGAAAACTGTCCACATGGGGCAGCATTTCACGTATGCCACGGGCGCGCGGCGCAAACCCGTCCCAGCGCAACAGCGGGTTCAGCCAAATCACCTTGCGCGCCGAAAGGTGCAGACGCTCCATTTCGCGGCCCAACTGCCCGGCATCGTCCCGGTCCAATCCGTCGGTGATCAGTAAAACCACCCCGCCCGCCCCCAGCACCCGGCGCGACCAATCGCGGTTAAACGTGTGCAAACAGGACGCAATCCGCGTGCCACCTTCCCAGTCCTGCGCCTCGGCCCCGGCCTGTTGCAGGGCGGCGTCCACATCGCGCTGACGCAAATGGCGGGTTATGTTGGTCAGGCGGGTGCCAAAGGTAAAACTGTGCACCTGTGACCAGCCTGCGCCCTTTTCATTGCTGGCCGCATGCAGAAAATGCAAAACCGCCCGTGAATAGGCCGACATCGACCCCGATATATCACACAGGGCAACCAGGTTCGGCCAACGGATTTTACGCCGTTTGCGGGCCAGATCCCGGATATCCCCGCCATTGCGCACCCCACGCCGGATGGTGTTCTGCCAATCCGGTAGATTGCCACGACTGGCCACGCGCATACGGCGCGACATCAGCGGGCGCACCGGCAGGGAAATATTGGCGATCATCCTTTTGGCCTCGGCCATTTCGGCCGTTGTCATCTGTTCAAAATCCAGCGTGCGCAGGGTTTCACTGGCTGAAAACGTGGTGCTGGCATCAATTTCAATTTGGGTGCCGTCCTGTTCGGGCTGTTCGGGCACCTCGGCCTCGGCACCATCTAGCAGGGCCTCGGCCGCACGCCGTTCGGCCGGATTGGCGCCCCGTTCTTCCTGCACCCCGCGTATCGCAGGCAGCAGCATCGCCATCATATGTTCCAGAAACTGCGGATCACGCCAGTACAGCCGGAAGATCTGCGCGAACACCAACCGATGTTCGGGCCGTGACACAAAACAGGCGTGCAGCGCCCAGTAAAAATCTGGCTTATTGGTGAAACCGGCCGCCTCAACCGCGCGAATGGCGTCCGCCACCCGCCCCGGCCCGACCGGCAAACCAGCCTTGCGCAGGGCGCGGGCAAAATGGGTGATGTTGGCAACAAAGTTACCGTCCTTGGGTATAGCAAGATCAGCCACAGATACCATTAGCCTGCAATCTCTGCACTGGCCTTTGCGTCTTTCAGGATGCGCGCGGCTTCTGATCCGGTGACCCTGGCGATATCGTCCTGATATTTCAGGATCGCCCCCAAGGTGTCGGCAATCACCTGTGGGGACACCGCAACCGCGTCCAGCGCCAGCAGGCATTTGGCCCAGTCAATGGTTTCGGCAACACCGGGTTTCTTGAACAGGTCTTCGCCGCGCAGGGTTTGAATAAAGCTGACGATTTCTTTGCTTAGCGCCTCACTGGCATCGGGCACGCGGGCGCGCAGGATTTCCAGCTCACGCTCAAAATCCGGGTAATCAACCCAGTGATACAGGCACCGGCGTTTCAGGGCGTCATGCACTTCGCGGGTGCGATTTGATGTCAGGATCACGATCGGTGGTTCGGGGGCCTTGATCGTGCCCAGTTCCGGTATCGTGACCTGAAAATCACCCAGGGCTTCCAGCAGAAACGCCTCAAACGGTTCGTCGGTGCGGTCCAGTTCATCGATCAACAGAACCGGGGGGCCGCCTTCCTGTGGGCTCATCGCCTCCAACAGGGGGCGGCGGATCAGGTAATCTTCGCTGAACATTTCCTTGCCCAGGGCATCGCGGTCTTTGCCCCCGGTGGCCTCGGCTGTGCGGATGGCGATCATCTGCGCCGGGAAATTCCATTCGTAAACCGCACTGGATGCGTCCAGCCCTTCATAGCACTGCAACCGGATCAATCGCCGCCCAAGGGCCGCCGACAGGGCCTTGGCAATTTCAGTTTTACCAACCCCTGCTTCGCCCTCAAGAAACAAAGGCCGCCCCAGTTTGAGCGACAAAAACACAACCGTCGCCAGCGCACGCCCACAAACATAGCCCTGCCGGGACAGGCGGGACTGGGCGTCATCAATGGATGTGAAAATTTCAGACATGGTACGGTAAACCTGTGATTGGTGGCTCAACATAACCATACGCCCAATATTGGCGGACACCAGTAGAATACCGCCGCGGCGTCATGATCATATGTCTTCACTCAGAATTCAGCCCAACTTAGACCGGTTCTCCATCCTTCGGGCCTGTCGCGGAATTGTGCCGCCCCTTTAACCGCATATTATGCGTAAAAGGAAAACGAAACATACAGTAGAATTTAGGCAGGCGGCAGTGCGAGTTGCGCTGACAAGTGGCTTGCACAAAATCAGGTTGCTTCCGATTTTAGCATTCATTGCCAGGCAGGGCATGAGTGGCAAGGGAAATTGTTACGATAACGCTACAATGGAAACCTTCTTCAAAACGATCACTCCCATCGAATGCAGGCATTAGGCTGGCAAAGCCCGCTGGCTTTTGAAAGAAGGGCCGCTTAAATGAGCACCCGGAGCGGAACGAAAGCGGGGCAGGACCAGCTGTAACGCATTTCACCCGCCAAACACCGACATCCCGCTGATCACCAGAACCATCGCCAGCGCCATGCCCAGTGGCAGCCCGCTGATCCGCCTGATGCCTGTCCCCTTGGGGAATGACCAGCCAACACCCCAACAGCCAAAGGCAATTATCCCGGCAACCCCCTGCCAGCCCAGAAAACCGATATCACGTTTCAGATAAGGCAGGGTTGCCTCAACTTCTGGCCCGGCGGCCACCAGCACGACCACCGAATAAATATAGGCCCCCAGCCACAGCGCCAGCAGGGCCATCAGCAGCAATGTTCGTGTTTCCTGTGTGTCGTCTGCCATTTGGCCCCCGGTTTTTATGCGCACCAGCAGACTACCCCCACCTGTGCCGGCACAAAAGCCGCAAAATAACTGCCACCGCTGGACGCCGGGTTGCCAAGCGCCTAACCTGACTAAGTTGCGAGTCACCGGGGGCCACATGGACCAGAACGAAGATACAAATTACCGCGTTCTGGCCCGCAAATACCGGCCTGAAACGTTCAAAGACCTGATCGGTCAGGACGCCATGGTGCGCACCCTGAAAAACGCCTTTGCTGCCGACAGGATTGCACAGGCTTTTATTCTGACCGGCATCCGGGGCACTGGTAAAACCAGCACCGCACGTATTATCGCCAAGGGCATGAACTGCGTTGGCCCTGATGGCACAGGCGGCCCCACAACCGAACCCTGTGGCACCTGCGAGCCCTGCCTTTCCATCACCCAAGGGCGCCATGTTGACGTGATGGAAATGGACGCCGCCAGTCGCACGGGCGTGGGCGATATCCGCGAAATCATTGACAGCGTGAATTACCGTGCGGCCTCAGCGCGCTATAAGATCTATATCATCGACGAAGTGCACATGCTGTCCACCAACGCCTTTAATGCGTTGCTAAAGACACTGGAAGAACCGCCAGAGCATGTGAAATTTATCTTTGCCACGACCGAAATTCGCAAGGTGCCGGTGACGGTCCTGTCCCGTTGTCAGCGCTTTGATCTGCGCCGGATTGAACCCGAAGACATGATCGCGATGATCCGCAGAATTGCAGAAGCTGAAGGCGGAAAAATCAGTGACGACGCACTGGCCCTGATCACCCGCGCCGCAGAAGGCTCGGCGCGCGATGCCACGTCACTGCTGGATCAGGCCATATCCCACGGCGCAGGCGAAACCAGCGCCGATCAGGTGCGCGCCATGCTGGGGCTGGCGGATCGCGGCCGGGTGCTGGACCTGTTTGACCTGATTATGCAGGGGGACGCGGCCGGCGCGCTGAACGAACTGTCGGCGCAATACGCCGATGGGGCCGACCCGATGGCGGTGCTGCGCGATCTGGCGGAACTGACCCACTGGGTGTCGGTGATCAAAATCACACCAGACGCGGCACAGGACCCGACCGTTTCCCCCGACGAACGCACCCGTGGACAGGCGATGGCCGAAAAACTGCCGATGCGGGCGATGACCCGGATGTGGCAGATGCTGTTGAAATCACTGGAAGAGGTGGCCATGGCCCCCAACGCCATGATGGCGGCCGAAATGGCCATTATCCGGCTGACCCATGTGGCCGACCTGCCGTCCCCCGAAGAGCTGCTGCGCAAACTGCAAAACACACCTGCACCCGCACCAACCCCGCCCGGTGGCGGCGGTGGCGGCGCCCCTGCCCCACGCGCCGGGGCAACATCCCAACACACCGCACCCCAAAACCACACGCCCCAGACAGGCGGCGGGACAACGGCACATGGCGGCGCGGCGACCGCATTGGCACTTGATACACAAACATCACTGGCGCGCTTTGTTACCTTTGACAGCGTGGTCGAACTGATCCGCCACCACCGGGATGTCAAACTGTTGATTGAGGTTGAAACAACCCTGCGTCTGGTCAGCTATCGCCCCGGCCGGATTGAGTTTTCTCTGACACAAAAAGCACCTGGCGACCTTGCGAGCCGGTTGGATGCCCGCCTGCGGGGCTGGACCGGCGTCAAATGGGGTATCAGCGTCGTTGCTGAAAGTGACAGCCCCACCATAGCCGAACTGCGCGATGAAAAACGCGCAGCTGATGAGGCTGAGGTGCGCAAAAACCCACTGGTCACGGCCGTGTTTGACGCCTTTCCCAAGGCCAAGATCATCGACATCCGCACCCCTGCGGACATCACCGCCCAGGCCGCCGAACAGGCCCTGCCCGAGGTGGGCGATGAATGGGATCCCTTTGAAGACGATTAGACGAGCCGCCGGGGGCTTCTTTTTCGGATAAATATCCCCGCCGGAGGCCAGAAATTCTAAAATCCTTTTCAGGATTTTGCCGCTGGCAGGGATATTTCACGAAGAAGAAAGCCGGGGTGGGCCTTGTAGCAGCCCGGCCCAGCGCGTATCTCTGCATCAGGATTTTTAAAACGTTCCAATCAGGAGAATTCCAATGCTCAAAGGCCTAGGTGGTCTTGGCGATATGGCCAAAATGATGAAAAGCGCGCAGGAAATGCAGTCAAAAATGACGGACCTGCAGGATGATTTGCAATCCATCACCGTGGTTGGTGAATCCGGTGCCGGGCTTGTCAAAGCCACGGCCACGGCCAAGGGTGAGTTGATCGGACTGGAAATTGACCCAACGATTTTTGACCCTAACGAAAAAGAGGTGGTCGAAGATCTGATCCTGGCCGCCATCAAAGACGCCCAGCTTAAGGCCAATGATCGCGGCCAGCAGGAAATGCGCCGCCTGACCGAGGCAATGGGCCTGCCGGCCGATATGAAGTTGCCGTTCTAGGCCCCCATGACCCTGGCGAACCGCGATATTGAGGCCCTGATTGATCTGATGGCCAAACTGCCGGGTCTTGGTCCGCGTTCGGCCCGGCGCGCGGTGTTGCATATGATCAAAAAGCGCGCGCTGTTGATGACGCCCCTGGCCGATATATTGCACACGGTGGCCGCCACGGTGCGCGAATGTCTGAACTGCGGCAATGTGGGCACCAGCGATATCTGCGATATCTGCACATCCCCCAAGCGCGCCACGGGCGAGTTATGTGTGATCGAAGATGTGGCCGACCTGTGGGCAATGGAACGGGCCGGGGTATTCAAGGGTAAATATCACGTTCTGGGCGGAACATTATCAGCGCTTGATTCCATTGGCCCAGACGAATTGCGCATTCCAAAACTGCTGG
>DAOURA010000205.1 GCA_030625325.1 Marinosulfonomonas sp. | reverse complement strand
AACGGGTCTTTACTGCCCGTCGGCTTTTCATCAATCGCCCAAAACCCGGTCAGGGTATCAATTTTATCGGCCAGCGCCACGGCAACCGATACCGGCGCGGTTGGCACGTCATCAGATGGGCCAAGGGGTGAATAATGTTGTTGGCAGGCGTCGGCAACGGCATCGGACAAACCAGCACTTTTCGCGTAATAGCGCCCCATTACCCCCTGTAATTCGGGAAATTCATAGACCATTTCCGATGATAGGTCTGCTTTGGCAATTTTTGCGGCTGCTTCTGCCTCATCCGCGTCCGCCCCTACAAGTGGTGCGATTTCGCGGGCCAGTTCAGCAATGCGCGCAATGCGTTCGGCTTGGGACCCCAGCTTATTATGGAAGGTCACATTATCTAAGGCATCAACCCAGTCACCCATACCGGCCTTGGCCACACGCAGATCGTTTTCCCAAAAGAACTTCGCATCTGCCAACCGGGCAGCCAGCACCTTTTGATTGCCGGCAAGGATCAACGCCCCCTGATCGGCGGTTTCGCGGTTGGCCACCGTTACGAATTTTTCAATCCGCCCGGTCTTTGGATCACGGACCGAAAAGAATTTTTGGTGTTCGCGCATTGAGGTTTGCAAAACTTCCGCCGGTAGTTCCAGAAATTCACCGTCAATTTCACCCATCAGGACGACAGGCCATTCCACCAGCCCGGCCACCTCTGCCAAAAGGCGTTTATCTTCGACAACCTCCAACCCCTGCGCGAAGGCCATGTTTGTCGCATCGGCCCAAATATGATCAGCCCGCTCAGCGGAATCCAGAACAACATTTGCCTGTTTTAGTTTGGTGGCATAATCCTCAAACCCGCTAACCCTGAACGCGGCGGGGGCCATAAAGCGGTGCCCCCGGGTGCTGTCACCCGAGACAATTCCATCAACGTTCAGGTTCACAACCGTGGCACCGGCTTCATCACTCAGAATACAAAGGATCGAATGCAGCGGTCGCACCCATTTCAGTGATCCATTGCCCCAGCGCATGGATTTTGGCCACGGAAAATTGCGAATGGTTTTTTCCAGAACCTCGGCCACGATGTCACCCGCATCACGCCCCGGCTTTTCGATCACAGCAAAGAAAACTTCGCCCTTTTTGTCGGCGCGGGTTTCCAACTGTTCGCGGGTTAACCCGGTGGCGCGCAAAAACCCGGCCAGCGCCTTTTCAGGGGCATCGGTGCGGGGGCCTTTGCGTTCTTCGCGGGTGTCCGGGCTTTGGGCTGTTAGCCCGTCAACCGACAGGGCCAAACGGCGCGGCGTGGAAAACGCCCCGGCAGAGGCATAGGTCAACCCGGCCTCAACCAAGCCATCAGTTATCAGTTTTTTAAGATCGGCGCAGGCCCGCGCCTGCATGCGCGCCGGGATTTCTTCGGAAAAAAGCTCAATAAGAAGATCGGGCATTTAGTTGCTCCTTTCCGGGGGTTGCGGGCAACCGTCGGGTGCCGGGTCACCATCAAATACCACCGCACCACATTCATTGATCTGATGCCACGCAAACGCGCGCCCATCATCGTAAACTGCAATCACCCGGTCGATGCCATAGATGATGTTGGTCTCGGACAAAAAGGCGACCGCCTTACCCTCGGCCAGATCATTGCCAATGCTGACCGCATCAAAGCAACCAAACCAGCGCGGCCCAAACAGCGGAATCGCATCGTCATGGGCCACAAAGGTTTCACTTAGCATCGCAATGGAATGGGGCGTGGTGAAACAGGCGCGAAAACGCAGCGGCGAACTGTCGGCGTCAATACCTTCAAAATCATCGATCAGGATGGTTTCAGGCAACTCACTGGTAAGTGAGGTCAGGCGCATTTGCACCGTACCGGGGGCCACCACATCCTGTGAGACCTTAACAGGTTCATAAAATGCATAGACCTGAAGGTAATACATGGCGCCACCGCCGATAATTGCCGCAAGCACAATCAACCCCGCTAAAAATTTGCCCATTATGCTGTCCAGCCGCCCGCTTGGGTCTGCACGAACGCATCTGCGCAGGCCTTGGCCAATGCGCGCACCCGGCCAATATAGGCCTGACGTTCGGTCACCGAAATGACCCCACGCGCATCCAGCAGATTAAAGGCATGGCTGGCCTTGATGCACTGGTCATAGGCCGGGTTGGCCATGACAATGCGTTTGCCGGTTTTCGGGTCATCATGGGGGGCGGCCAGAATGCGGGTGCATTCTGCCTCTGCGTCTTCAAAATGTTTCAGCAACATATCCGTGTCGGCCACATCAAAATTCCAGCGCGAATATTCCTGTTCGGTTTGGCGAAACACGTCGCCATAGGTCAGTGGTGTGGGTGATTTCGGGTCATTGAACGGCATGTCCATAACGTGATCAATGCCCAGAACATACATCGCCAGACGTTCCAGACCATATGTCAGTTCCCCCGACACAGGTTTGCAGTCATACCCGCCGACCTGTTGGAAATAGGTGAACTGGCTAACTTCCATGCCGTCGCACCAGACCTCCCAGCCCAGGCCCCATGCGCCCAGTGTCGGGCTTTCCCAGTCGTCTTCGACAAAACGGATATCGTGCATGTCCATGTTGATGCCAATCGCTTCCAGCGAGCCAAGATAAAGGTCCTGAAAATTCGGCGGGCTGGGTTTGATCAGCACCTGATACTGGTTGAAATATTGCAACCTGTTGGGGTTTTCACCATAGCGCCCATCGGTCGGGCGGCGTGAGGGCTGCGCATAGGCAACGGCCCATGGTTTCGGTCCAAGCGATCGCAGCGCGGTTGCCGGGTGAAACGTGCCTGCCCCGGATTCAATGTCATAGGGTTGCAAAACCGCACAGCCATGCTCGGCCCAGTAATTCTGCAACGCTAGGATTATGTCCTGAAAGGAACGCAGTTTAGCGGCGGGTGCAGTGTGCATTTGGACCTCGGGGTCATTGGGTTCACCGCTCAATAGGGAATGTGCGCAACAGCGTCAATTCGAGCGCGCATATTCAGGGCAAAGATTACTGCATTGCGGCTACTGACCGCCATAAAACCCCTAAAGTGCTGCACCGATTCCCAACACCTTGTTGATCAGAAACGCCAGATCACTGTCGCGGGTTCTGTGGTTGGTAATATTCACGCGGATCGCCAGTTTGCCATTTATGCGGGTGGTTGAAGGTGCCGCAAGGCCCTGTTCCTGCAATTGCACAACGATTTCTTCGTTCACCGAGTCGCTGGTGCCATAGCGAAAACACACGATATTCAGGGCAACCGGCGCAAGCAGTTCAAGGTCGCTTTGGTCACGCACCAACCCGGCCAACACCTGTGCCTGTTCACAGTTGCGGGTTATGGCATCCCCCAACCGTTTGGTGCCGTGTTCCAGAAAA
>DAOURA010000148.1 GCA_030625325.1 Marinosulfonomonas sp. | reverse complement strand
GCCTATACCAATGATTTTCTTGAGCCCGATGACATGACGGCCGCCTCTGGCGGGCTGATCTTTATTAGCGGGATGGGGGCGATCGCCGGGCCGCTGACAACAGGCTGGATTATGGGCGCGGCCGGGCCGGGGGGCTTTTGGCTGTTCATGGCCACGCTGATGTTGGTGATGGCGGCTTATGCGGCCTATCGGATGACCCAGCGCCCTTCGGTGCCACTGGAAGATATCGGCGCTTATATCAATGTCTCGCCTGCGGCGTCCGCTGTGGCGGTTGAGGTCGCCCAGGAATGGGCAATTGAGGCCGCAGAAGAGGCAGAAGAAGAAACAAACGAGCCCTAAAAGCATCAATTGGATACAGCCATGAGACAACTGAATTTAAACCCTTGCCAAAAAATAAAAGGTTTGAACAGATGAAACTGTCTAGGGGCGAAACACCTGCGAGGAGGGTTGCCATGGCAAACCCTGAAGAACTTCTGGCTTTTTGGCTGGACGAAATTGGACCGGATAGCTGGTATCACAGTGATCCCGCCCTGGATCAGGAAATTTGTGATCGTTTTGAAGGGATGTGGTGTCAGGCCCAGGACGGCGCATGCGGTCTGTGGCTAACCCACGCAACAGGCACCCTGGCCTATATTATTCTGGCCGATCAGTTTTCACGCAATATGTTCCGGGGCACAGGGCAGGCCTTTGCCGCCGATCGCGCCGCGCGCGCCGCCGCCAAAACGGCAATTTCACGTGGCTGGGATATGCGCGTTGACGAACCGGCGCGCCATTTCTTTTATATGCCGCTGGAACATTCTGAAAACCTGTGTGATCAGGACCGCTGTGTGCGCCTGATGAAAGAACGCCTGCCGGAAACTGGTGCGCTGCAATTGTTGCACGCCAAGGCACACCGGGAAATCATCCGCCAGTTTGGCCGCTTTCCGTTTCGAAATGCCGCCATGCGCCGCGAAAACACCACCCCCGAGGCCCAGTTCCTTGAGGCCGGTGGATACGCAACGGTGATTGAAACGTTAAAGGCCAAACAGGTCGCCTGAATTACCCTGCGTTTTGGCCGTCGGGCACGCCATTTGCCAGATGCGCAGCCGTTTTTGCGGATTCATCACGTAGCCAGTCACGGAATTTTTGCAATTGTGGCCGAAGTTTTTGCCCCCCGGTTATTTTCAAGCGATAGGGGTAGGGGGCGATAATGTGTTGGCCCATGGGAAATGGCAAAACGACCTGACCGGCTTCCAAATCTTTTTGGACCAGTGCCAGACCACAAATTAGAAAACCAACATTTTGGCGCACGGCCTTTAGCGCAAGCCGGGCATGGGGGTAGTGAACGCCGCGCCCGCCACCTTTGCGGCGCAAGCCATAGGCTTCAAACCAGTCGTTCCAGCTTGGGCGGGTTGGATCATCACGCTGTGCCTGAAGGTGCAACAACGGCATGCCTTCCATGATCATTTCATCATTCCGATCGGCAATCCTGTACAGATTGCCCGAGCTTGTCACAGGCAACAAAAAATCTGTGAACAGGGGCTCGCCTATATCGGCAGGGCCATATTCTATCCGGCAATCGGGCGCACCGATGCGCATAGGCACATCACCAGCCCCGTTGACGCAAAATAATATATTCGGATTTTTCGCGCGAAATTCGGGCAGCCGCGGGAGCAACCACAATTCAGACCAATCCGGGTCTGCCACCACATGGATTTCGGTGATCCGCTGAAAGTCCAATGTCTTGCTGGCCCTTTCCAAGGCCGCAAAGGCCGTCTGAAGATCGGATATCGCAAGTTCAAGTTCTGGTGTTGCCTGCAATCCAGAGCGCCCGCGCACCAACAGGTCTTGGCCAAGGAATTCTTCCAGGGTGCGAATTCTTTGCCCAATCGCAGCAGGTGTAATCGACAGCTTTTGCGCCGCGGATTTTAGCGAACCTTCCCGTATCGCCATTTCCAGCGCTTGGAGGGATTTAAGATGTGTTGTCCCTGACATTACTAAAGGTTACCTTTAGCGCCCCTCTTTGCAAGGGGTTTTAGTAAAGATTACCTTTAGTCTGCTTAAGGAAATTGAATTTGGCCCTTCAGGAATTTGCGTGCAATGTGGTGTTGTCAACAACGGAGGAACTAAAAATGAGCATCTTGAAACGATATATGATTGAGCGTGATATTTCGGGAATTGGTGATTTTTCGATCACTGAACTATGTGGCGCAGCACGTGCGTCCAATCAGGCGCTGAGTGATCTGGGTTCTGGCATTCAGTGGCAGCACAGCTATGTTGCCGGGGACAAGACGTTTTGTGTATATTTGGCGTTGGATGAAGAAACGATCATACGGCATTCCGATCAAAGCGGTATTCCCTATGCTAAAATCACCGAAATCCCCAATATCATCGACCCCCTAACTGCCAATAACTGACCGTTTCACCCGGTGCCTTGCCATGCGCCAGTTGCAGAACAGGTTCCCGTCTATGTGATTGATGGAATTTTCCAGATGGTTTAACGTTGAACCGATAGAAAATTTTTCAGGCAGGAGACCAGCCCATGGCTGCTAAACCCTTTGATATGATCGTAATTGGTGCCGGGCCGGGGGGCTATGTCGCCGCGATCCGTGGGGCGCAACTGGGGCTGAAGGTCGCCATTGTTGAGCGCGAGCACCTTGGCGGCATTTGCCTGAACTGGGGCTGTATCCCGACCAAGGCCCTGTTGCGTTCGTCCGAGGTGTTTCACTTGATGGAGCGCGCTGGCGAATTTGGCCTGAAGGCAGATAAGATCAGCTATGATCTGGATGCGGTGGTTAAACGTTCACGGGGCGTGGCCGCGCAACTGTCGGGCGGTATTGGCCACCTGATGAAGAAAAACAAAATAACCGTCTTTATGGGCACCGCCAGCCTGCCGACCAAAGGCAAGGTCAGCGTTAAAACCGACAAAGGCACCCAAGACCTGACAGCCAAGGCGATTATTGTGGCCACCGGTGCGCGGGCACGCGAATTGCCCGGCCTTGAAGCCGACGGTGATCTGGTCTGGACCTACAAACACGCCCTGCAACCGCCCCACATGCCCAAAAAGCTGTTGGTGATCGGGTCGGGCGCCATTGGTATCGAGTTTGCCAGTTTTTACAACACCCTTGGGGCCGACACGACCGTGGTTGAGGTCATGGATCGTGTCCTGCCGGTGGAAGACGTCGAAATTTCCAAGCTCGCTAAAAAACAGTTTGTCAAACAGGGCATGAAGATCATGGAAAAATCCATGGTCAAACAGCTTGATCGCGCCAAAGGCAAAGTCACCGCCCATATTGAAACCGGCGGGAAAATTGAAAAGCACGACTTTGACACGGTGATTTCGGCTGTGGGCATCGTTGGAAATGTTGAAAATCTGGGGCTGGAAGGTCTGGGCGTGAAAATTGACCGCACCCATGTGGTGGTGGATGAATATTGTCGCACCGGGGTGGATGGCTTGTATGCAATCGGTGATATTGCCGGTGCGCCATGGCTTGCCCACAAGGCCAGCCACGAAGGCGTGATGGTTGCCGAACTTATCGCAGGCGGAAAACCCCACGCGGTGCGCCCCGAAGCGATTGCCGGTTGCACCTATTGCACACCACAGGTGGCCTCGGTTGGTTATACTGAGGCCAAGGCAAAAGAGCTGGGGTATGATATAAAGGTCGGGCGTTTTCCGTTTATGGGGAATGGCAAAGCCATCGCACTGGGCGAACCCGAAGGCATGGTCAAAACCGTCTTTGACGCGAAAACCGGGGAACTTCTCGGCGCCCATATGATCGGCGCCGAGGTGACAGAACTTATTCAGGGCTATGTGGTTGGTCGCCAGTTGGAAACCACCGAAGAAGACCTGATGAACACGGTGTTTCCGCACCCGACCCTAAGCGAAATGATGCACGAAAGTGTGCTGGACGCTTACGGCCGGGTCATTCACATGTGATCCGGGGGGCGGCGAAGTCTAAGCGACGACTTTTCCGCCTGCCGCGGCCCAGTGTCCCAGACCGCCAATGTTGTAAACTGTTTCAAAGCCCAGTTGCTGCATCATCTGCGCGGCCATGCCGGAACGTGCGCCTGATGCACAATAAACCGCGACGGGTTTTGTAACATCCAGTTCGGCGTGAAAATCCGGGTTACGCGGATCTGCCTGATGTTGCAGCATCATTAGCGAAATATGCAGCGCACCTTCGGCTTTGCCAGAACGGCTCACCTCGGAAATATCACGAACGTCAATAACGGTCAGCTCGCCTGATCCGGCACGTTCGACAGCCTCGGCTGCGGTGATGTTTCCGTTGGCGTTTGCGGCAGCGCGGGGTCTCATGAAGTTCAGCATTGGCTATCCTGTTTGCATAAAACATTGAAAAGCACGCCGGTTGTCGACGCGTCCGTTAGTTATATTCACGAAAATGCATATATCAACCCCGTGCTGACAAATATTTCAATCCTGCAATAAAACATCCGTTTTGATCGCCCGGCCACAGGGCAGGTGATCGATGTTCTTTAAATGTTCTCATTTTTTGGTTGGCGTCCCGGCCCTTTTAAACTATCCCTTAATCATTGACCCAAGGGGGCTGAAGTGGCCGAGCTGAAAAACATAGAAGTTCGCGGCGCGCGCGAACATAACCTTAAAAACATTGACGTGGACATTCCGCGCAATCAACTGGTGGTGATCACCGGTCTGTCGGGCTCTGGAAAGTCGTCACTGGCGTTTGATACGATCTATGCCGAGGGCCAGCGCCGGTATGTGGAAAGCCTGTCGGCCTATGCCCGCCAGTTCCTTGATATGATGGAAAAACCCGATGTGGACCACATCAGTGGCCTTAGCCCGGCCATATCCATTGAACAAAAAACCACATCCAAAAACCCGCGTTCCACCGTTGGCACGGTGACTGAAATTTACGACTACCTGCGCCTGTTGTTTGCCCGTGTCGGCACCCCCTATTCACCGGCCACCGGCAAACCGATTGAGGCCCAGCAGGTTCAGGATATGGTTGACCGGATCATGACAATGGAGGACGGCACGCGCGCCTATCTTCTGGCCCCGATCGTGCGTGACCGCAAAGGCGAATACCGCAAAGAATTTCAGGAACTGCGCAAGCAGGGCTTTCAGCGCATCAAGGTTGATGGTGAGTTCCATGAACTGGAAGATCCGCCAACCCTGAACAAAAAACTGCGCCATGACATTGATGTGGTGGTGGATCGTATCGTGGTGCGCGAAGGCCTGGAACCCCGGCTTGCTGACAGTTTGCGCACGGCGCTGGACCTTGCCGACGGGATAACCATCCTTGAAACCGCGCCCAGTGACGGCGACCCCGAACGCATCACGTTTTCGGAAAAATTCGCCTGTCCGGTGTCGGGCTTTACCATTCCCGAAATTGAACCACGGCTGTTTTCGTTCAACGCGCCCTTTGGGGCCTGTCCCCATTGTGACGGGCTGGGGGTTGAACTGTTCTTTGACGAACGTCTGGTGGTGCCCGACCAGACCCTAAAGATTTATGACGGTGCGCTGGCCCCGTGGCGCAAAGGGAAATCGCCCTATTTCCTGCAAACCATAGAAGCCATCGCGCGCCATTATGATTTTGACCGCCAGACCAGATGGAAAGACCTGCCAGAGGCAGTTCAGCGGGTGTTTTTATATGGCTCTGGCGAAGAAGAAATTCAGTTTCGTTATGATGAAAACGGGCGTGTCTATCAGATTAGCCGCAGCTTTGAAGGCGTGATCCCGAACATGCAGCGCCGCTATCGCGAAACTGACAGCAACTGGGTACGCGAAGAATTTGAACGTTTTCAGAACAACCGCCCCTGTGGTGAATGCGGTGGTTACCGCCTGCGGCCAGAGGCCCTTGCCGTGAAAATTGGTG
>DAOURA010000018.1 GCA_030625325.1 Marinosulfonomonas sp. | reverse complement strand
TCAACAGAAAATACATGATCGCAAAGATCAGGATCAAAGGGATAAAGCTGGTAAAAGCCCCACCGGCCCCCCCGGCAGCTTGCGCATAGGCAGGCGTTGCAAACATAAGATAGTCCTTTTCGTACCGCGGAAAATTCCGCCTCTAATTCAGACGCGCACCCTATATGTGGGCGATATGCTTGGCAAGCAAGGTTGCACCCCTATACTGGGGGAAATATTGGATAATCCCCCCCCCAAATAAGAAAGGGGTGGCATCACTGCCACCCCGTCCAATATATTGATTGGCTGTTACCCAATCATGGTAGATACTCTCCCCTTATGGGATGGCCTCACCACGGCGCTCGCACAGACCTTATGCAGGACTTACCACACATAATTTTTTGCGACCTACAGGCATAACGCAGGTCGTCGTAATCTACGTTACCTTAACGTAATGCAAATCCCAAAGTATTTCAATGGTATCGCAAAGTATTTCAATGGTATTGAGTGATACTCTCAAAATATCTAAAAAACCTTAATCCATCAATTCCTACAGCTCACTCAGGAAGCAAATACTGGTGCGTGCACATGCCCCCCGACCGCGAAGCAATTCAATCATGCAACGCATCGTACTTCCGGAAGACATAAGATCATCAACCACCAATATATTTTTACCCGCCAAGTCCGGCGCATCACCTGAAAACTTCAAAAGGTCAAAATATTTCCGTGTTTTTGTTGGGGCATCCTTCATGGAAACTTTTTGCTCCGCGTTCATTTTGCTCAGCACATTCAGGTAATGCCCGTAATCGCGCTTAATCTCTTTGTTCTCTATGGTCGGGGGCCTTTTTTTGGCTGTAGTAAGCACCTCACCTGCAGTCCTCTTCTCAATAAAAGAAGACGATAAAGGTGCAATATTTAGCCAATCTGACAAAAGATTTGAAAACTCATAGCCAAACCCATGGCCAGAAGGCACAGACATTATCAAATCGGCATGGCATTTTTGGGCATTTTTTTTAACAATTTCCTCTGCCCGGTTCAAAAACTTTTGCCTGCAATTATCCGAAATATGATATCCCCTCATCCCTTTCAGGGCGAATATCAGGGGGTTTCCATCCCCCTCATCCCCGCGCCGCCCCCTGTTGCGCCGAAAGACGAACAAATGGTTGGTGTTGCCATCAACCTTTTCGGTCATGTTTTTATTAGGGACGTATTAACGCGGTTTTGATGGCTGTCATCAAATTCAACACGACCGTCATTATATAGATTCAGGCCCAAGACTACTCCAACACAACTTATGGGACTGTAGTGCATTTTTAAATCTCGTTCAAATGCAAACGGGCCCCTAAGACATGTGCATCGGGAATCTCTTCAACCACCCCCCCCAAACGCCCCAATTCCGACTCATATGCAATTCATATGGGAATCATATGCAATTCATATACCCGATTCCGGCGTTTCCCATTGCCGCCAAATGGGCCATAACCCCCACAATTGATTCAAAGCCCAAGGACCAGACCCATGCACGATATCCGCGCCATTCGCGAAAACCCTGATGCCTTTGATACGGCCATGAAACGGCGTGGCCTGTCCGGTGTGTCGGGTGATGTTCTGGCCCTTGATCAGGCGCGCCGCACCAGCATTCTGGCCGCCGAAACGGCCATGGCCGAACGCAACGCCGCGTCCAAACAGGTGGGCGCCGCCAAGGGCCGTGGGGATGACGCCGAATTTGAACGCCTGCGCGCCTTAGTGTCTGATAAAAAAGCAGAAATTGCCGATCTGGACGAAGCATCCAAGGCCCAGGATGCCGCCCTGCGCGACCTGCTGATGGGCCTGCCAAACGCCATGTATGACGATGTGCCCGACGGCAAAACCGAAGACGACAACGTGCTGATCCACACCTGGGGCAGCCCGCGTGATTTTGCCTTTGATCCGGTGGAACATTACGAATTGCCCGCCGCTGTGGGGTTGGACTTTGAAACGGCCGCCAAACTGTCCGGGTCGCGCTTTGTAATGCTGCGCGGGGCCATGTCACGTCTGAACCGCGCCCTTGCCCAGTTCATGCTTGATTTTCATACGGAAAATCATGGACTTACCGAAATAAACTGCCCCGTTATTGTGCGCTCGGAAGCCATGACAGGCACCGGACAACTGCCCAAATTCGCCGAAGACAGCTATCAAACCACCAACGGTTGGTGGCTGATCCCGACGTCCGAGGTGCCCCTGACAAACACCGTGGCCGATGAAATCGTTGCCGGTAATACCCTGCCCATCCGCATGACCGCCCACACCCTGAATTTCCGCTCAGAAGCAGGCAGTGCCGGCAAAGACACCGCCGGAATGCTGCGCCAGCATCAGTTTGAAAAGGTCGAAATGGTGTCAATCGCCCACCCGGACGCGTCTGAGGCAGAACATAAACGCATGACCCAATGCGCCCAGAATATACTGGAAGCCCTTGAATTACCTTACAGAATTGTTTTGCTGTGTTCCGGGGATACCGGCTTTGGTGCGCGGCGCACCCATGATCTTGAGGTCTGGATGCCCGGTCAAAATACCTATCGTGAAATCAGTTCCGTTTCCACCTGTGGCGATTTTCAAGCCCGCCGGATGAATGCCCGTTTCCGCAATGACGACGGCAAACCGCAATACGTTCACACCCTGAACGGAACCGGCGTTGCCATTGGGCGCTGTATCATTGCAGTGCTGGAAAATGGCCAGCAGGCCGATGGTTCCGTTGATCTGCCCAAGGCCCTGCACCCTTATCTGGGTGGGAAAACCAGAATTGACGCAACCGGCACCATGGTCTGAACACTTTGATTTAACGGTATAATTCGGAATTTCGATACCGGTTTGCCACCCCCGCAAGCCATGCGTTTGCTGCATTGCGGCAATGCAATATCCCCGTTTGTGCAATGGTCACAGTCGGCGTAGTTGGTCCCCACAGACAAAAACTTATTAACGGCCACTGGCCTTGGGAACACGAAAATGACGACCGTAATCAACACACGCCCCGCACCGTTTGGATCAGCCACTTTTCTGCGTTTGATCAACGCCGCCGAGCGCCCGATCGCTGCATTCACAGCCTGGAACCAGGCCCGCAAAACATTCAACGCCCTGTCGGCCCTGTCCGATCGCGAGCTTCAGGACATTGGCCTGAACCGTGGCATCCTGCGTCAGGTTGCAGCCGGCGTATAAAGCATCGTCCACCACTCACACAGGTACGAGCAGTAAGCCCCTGTTCCGTTTTTTCGGGGCGGGGCGTTTTTATTTGCGTGAAAGTTTAATTAGTAATTTCAGTAGCTTGAAAGGTCTTGATGGATTTTTTCCGGGCATATGCCCAAGCCATCAGCCATCAGCCCGGCCCTTACCCAAGTGTTTGCGCAGGCGTGACGGGGTGGATTTTTTCTTGCCCTTATACGGGTTTTTGTCAGCCTGACTGCGGAATGTCAGGCGGATCGGCGTACCCGGCATGTCAAAATCAGTGCGCAATCCATTGACCAGATAGCGCGAATAACTGGCCGGCAGTTTGTCGGGGAAAGACGCCATCACCACAAAACCGGGGGGGCGTGTTTTTACCTGTGTCATATAGCGCAGCTTAATGCGTCGACCCGCCGGTGCGGGTGGCGGGTGGGCTTCTATCATTCCTTCCAGCCATTCGTTCAGGCGCGCTGTCGGTATCCGGCGGTTCCAGACATCATGCGCACTCATAATCGCGTCTTGCAGACGGTCCATCCCCTTGCCGGTTTTGGCCGATACCGTGATCAGTGGGGCACCGCGCAACTGTGGCAAAAGACGTTCAAATTCTTCGCGTAGTTCTTTGCTTTTATTGCTTTTATCGCGCTCAATATCCCATTTATTGACGGCAAGAACAACGGCGCGTCCTTCCCGTTCGGCCAGATCGGCAATGCGCAGATCCTGCTGTTCAAACGGGATTTCCACGTCCAGCAGAACCACCACAACCTCGGCAAACTTTACGGCGCGCAAACCGTCGGCCACCGATAGTTTTTCCAGCTTTTCCTGAACCTTGGCCTTTTTGCGCATTCCGGCGGTGTCAAATATCCGCACCGGCACATCGCCCCAATTCAAAGAGACCGAGATTGCGTCACGTGTAATGCCGGGTTCGGGGCCGGTCAGCAGGCGGTCTTCGCCAAGCAACTGGTTGATAAGGGTTGATTTTCCGGCATTCGGACGCCCCACAACAGCAATCTGAAGCGGGCGGTCTTTGGTGGGTACGCGCGGGCCGTCCTGAATGTCCACATCAACATCAACGTCCGGGGCATCGGCCTTGGCGCGCTCGGCAAATTTATCCGCCACCGGCATCAGGGCCAAAAACAGATCGTTCATGCCGATACCGTGTTCGGCAGACATTCGGATCGGCTCCCCCAAGCCAAGGGAATAGGCCTCAAGCACGCCATTGTCGGCGGCAGACCCTTCGGCCTTATTGGCGGCCAAAAAGACATGGGCATTTTTCTTACGCAGGATGTCGGCAAATATCTGATCGGCGGCGGTAACACCGTCGCGGGCATCAATAACAAACAGACAAACATCGGCCATTTCCACGGCCCGTTCCGTCAGCAGGCGCATGCGCCCCTGCAGGGATTCGTCTGTTGCTTCTTCCAGCCCGGCGGTGTCAATCACCGTGAAACGCAAATCGGCAAGGCGGGCCTCGCCCTCTCGCAGGTCACGGGTAACACCGGGCTGATCATCAACCAGCGCCAGCCGCTTGCCAACCAGACGGTTGAAAAGGGTAGATTTGCCCACATTTGGGCGGCCAACAATGGCAAGGGTAAAAGTCATGGGAACGCTCCACCGAATCTGGAAAAGCCGCCATACACCAGCATCACGTCAACGGAAAGCCAGAAGCTGTCCATCACCGCTAACGACATACATCGAACCGTCTACAATAATTGGTCGGGATGTGGCCCCACCGGGCAGTTCAGCACTAAAACTGACAGAGCCATCAACCGGGTTAAACCCGCGCAACATACCGTCACTTGACGCAACCCAAAGCCGCCCACCCGCCATAACCGGGCCAAAATGTGCATAAACGTCGCGCTGACGACGTTCATTCTTGGCAGGGACAAAATCAGGAAGGGCCGCGCCCCAGATACGTGACCCGTTTCGCGTACTCAGGCGGACCAGTTCGGCCTGATCGGACACCAGAAACACCGACCCGCCTTCGATCCAAACCGGGCCAACAGCGCCTTCGCGTGCTGTCCACTTTTTGTCACCGGTGGTCAGATCAATCGCCATGACCCGCCCCGACGGGTTGCCCGCGTAGATCGTGCTGCCAACAATAACGGGGTCGGCTGACACATCGCTTAGCTGCGCATAGGCCTGCCCGGGGCGTTCACCCGCGAGTGAGCTACGCCAGATTTGCAGGCCACCCTTGGGAAAGGCGGAAACCAGTTGCGTCGCCCCAAAGGGGAAAATCACACGCCCGCCACCAACGGCAGGGCCCGCCCCACCAACAATTCCCGCCACCGAAGGCGTCGCCCCCAGTTGCCAGCGCACCCGACCCGTGGATGCATCAATTGCCCAGGCCCGCGCATCGCGCGTTACCACATAGACAATGCCACCCTTAACGGTTGGTGCCCCTGTTGCCGGGGCTTCAAGGTGTTGTTGCCAGATAAGTGATCCATCGGCCGGGTTCAGGGCGCTAAGCCCGCCAAACCCGGTTGTGACGAACAACTGACCACCGACAACGGCAAGGCCGCCACCGGATGCATCGTTGCTGTTATCATTTTCCGGGGTCAGATCACGGGACCACAGGGTTTCACCGGCGCCATTGGTTGCAGAAACATATGCCCGGCTGTCCAGCGTAAATATACGGCCATCGGCGGCAACCGGATCGGCCGTTATGCGGTGTTTGCGGTCATTGCCTTCGCCAATTGCCGCCGCCCAGATCAGGGCGGGGCTTTTGGAAAATGCCGGGTGTTGAATGCGGTGGTTTGGGTTGCCGGCGCGGTGGGTCCAACTGGAATGGTTGATCTGGCGGGCCAGACGTATCTTGGCCGACTTATTTTCTGGCGTTGCCTGCACATGTCCGAACGGGGCACGAATATCCAGCCGCTCCCCCGGCAGAACATAATCTTTTTGCCCACAGGATGCGACAAACAAAACTGCCGCTAAACCGATCAACCCACTTCGGATCATCATCGCTTGGATGCCCCCATATCTGCCCGCCCTGCTTTGGTTGCCAACTGGTCCGGTCTATGCCGGGGCCAGTTCACCGCCCAAGGCTACAATCAACTGTGAAACGCGCCGACGCAAGCCCGCAGTGACCTCTTGGTCCGCAAGAATGGCCGTAAGCCGGGTAAGGGCCGCGTCATTCTGGCCTGCGGAAATTTCTGCGATGGCCATTTGTTCCTCTGCCAACAGACGAAATGGCGCCCCCGGAACCGCAAGGGGTGCCAGTCGGGAAAGCCGTTCATCAGCAGATAATTCATTGCCCCCCATCAGGATCAGCTTTAGCTCGGCCAAATGGCGATAGTTTTGCGGTTGCATCACGTCCCCGGCAATGACCTGAAGCGCCGCCACAGCCCCCGCGTCGTCATCAGCACTTGCCAGTGCCCCCGCCGACAGCAGGCCCAACAGGGCGGTATTTGCACCCTCGGCCTTTATCGCGGTTATGGCTGTTGCGCGTTCGCCTGGCTCGGCGGCCTGAAACGCGGTCAGGATATCATTTCCAAGACCCTCGGCGGCCGCGCGGTTGCTGGCGTTGCGCCATTCATTAAAGGCCGCCCCCCCAACCAGTAAAATCACCAGCAGGATCCCGATCCAGCCATATTTCTTCATCAGCCCGAATAGCCGGTCACGGCGAACCTCTTCGCTGACTTCTTCGATAAAACTATCTGTGTCGCTCACGCCGTGTCTCCTGTAATATTGGCCCGTCATACCCCAACCCAAACCCGATTGCCAAGTGGTGCTTCGCCCCCCTGCGAAATGTCTTTGCTTTTGCTTGCCCCACTTGCCCTATGTGGCTAAAATGAACCGACCAGTTTAGTTTTCATTCTAAACTGCCAAGCACCTTGAGGTCTCGGGTGAACATTCATATGTGGGCGGAAACTAAATCAACCACTTTCACAGGTATTAAGAGGTTTTCATGCGCATATTCCCAATCATCACGGCAGCACTGGTGATGGCTGTCTTGTACCTTTTGGTGATTGAACGTGATCGGATCATGGATTTTGCGGCGGGAAACCCGCCTGCGTCTGACGTTGCCGCGCCCGAACAGGGCGATGCACCCACACAAACCGGGGACGCAGCCACACGCATCGTTGCCGTGGTCGCCGTTAATTCACAGGCACAAGAAATCGCCAGCGCCGTCCTTTTGCGCGGTCGCACCGAAGCGGCGCGTCAGGTAGAAGTTCGCGCTGAAACCAGTGGCAAGGTGATTTCAGAGCCACTGCGCAAGGGGGCCAATGTTGAAAAGGGTCGGATCCTTTGCCAGCTTGACCCCGGAACACGGGAAATTTCACTGGCCTCTGCAATGGCAAACCTTGCGCAGGCAAACGCGCGCGTCCCCGAGGCCCAGTCCCGCCTGCCAGAGGCCCTTGCCCGGCTGGCCGAGGCAAAGGCCCGGCTGACTGAAGCAGAAATCAACCTGAACGCCGCCAACCGCCTGTCAGAAGGCGGATTTGCATCTGAAACACGGGTCGCATCCGCACAGGCCGCCCACCAAAGCGCCACAGCCAGCGTTCAGGCCGCAAAATCCGGGGTTGCCGGATCAAAGACCGGGGTTGAAACCGCAAGTGCAGGCATTCAGTCCGCGCAGGCCGGGGTTGCCTCGGCTGAACGCGAAATCGACCGCCTGACAATCACGGCACCCTTTTCCGGCCTGCTGGAATCCGATGCAGCCGAAATCGGATCACTTTTACAGCCCGGCGCACTATGCGCCACGGTGATCCAGCTTGACCCGATCAAACTGGTGGGGTTCGTGCCGGAAACCGAAGTGGATCGGGTGAAAGTTGGCGCACTTGCCGGGGCGCGCCTTGCCTCAGGCGAAGAAATCGCCGGGCAGGTCACGTTCCTGTCACGTTCGGCCGATCAGACAACCCGCACCTTCCGGGCCGAAGTTCAGGTGCCCAATGGCGATCTGGCAATCCGGGACGGCCAGACAGCAGAAATCATAATTGCCTCGGACGGCAAGTCCGCCCATTTATTGCCACTGTCATCCCTGACACTAAACAACGATGGCGATCTTGGGGTGCGCACCGTGGATGAAACCAGCCATGTTAAATTCATTGGCGTGGAAGTCATCCGCGACAGTATTGAAGGCGTCTGGGTCACCGGCATGCCCGCCAGTGCCGATGTGATCGTTGTCGGCCAGGAATACGTGATTGACGGCGTCCCGGTTGATGTCACCATGAGGGGGGCGAACTAATGACCGGCATCGTCGACTGGGCCGGGCAACGTGCCCGTATGGTCATCGCCTTTATTATCATGTCGATCCTTGCGGGCGGTTTTGCCTATGGCACCCTGCCCAAAGAGGGCGAGCCGGATATCGAAATACCGATCCTGTTCATTTCCGTGCCCTTCCCCGGCATATCGGCCGAAGATTCCGAAACCCTGTTGGTCAAACCAATGGAAACGGAACTTGGCGATCTGGACGGCCTGAAGAAAATGACCGCCACCGCCTCTGAAAACTATGGCGGTATTGCGCTGGAGTTTGAATTTGGTTGGGACAAGAGCCAGGTCATTGCCGACGTGCGTGATCGCATGGGCAAGGTTGAGGCGCAGTTCCCCAAGGGGGCCGACAAATATTCGGTGAATGAGGTCAACTTTTCCGAATTCCCCATCGTCATTGTCAACCTTACCGGTGACGTGCCTGAACGCACCCTGTTGCGGATTGCAAAGACGTTACAGGACCGTCTTGAAGGGCTGGAACCAGTACTGGACGCCGTTATAACAGGCCACCGGGACGAAATGCTTGAGGTGGTGATCGACCCACTTCGCCTTGAGGCCTATAACGTAACGGCCGCAGAACTGATCAACGTTGTGGTCAATAACAACCAGTTGATTGCGGCCGGTGAAATTGAAACCCCATCGGGTTCTTTTTCCGTAAAAATCCCGTCGTCTTTCAAAGATCAGCGCGACATCTATAACCTGCCGATCAAGGTAAACGGCGATAGTGTCGTCACCCTTGGTGATCTGGCCGATATTCGCCTGACGTTTGAGGACAAAACCGGCATTGCCCGCTATAACGGCCAAACAACCGTTGCCCTGCAGGTGGTCAAACGCAAAGGTTTCAACCTGATCGACACCGCGCGGCTGGTGCGTGAAGAGGTGGCAAAAGAACGCGAAAGCTGGCCCGACGATCTGAAGGCCGCCGTTGATGCCGGCATTTCAAACGACCAGTCGATAATTGTGGACAGCATGGTGCGCCAGTTGGAAGGTTCAGTCATGACCGCGATTGCGCTGGTGATGATTGTGGTTCTGGCCTCCCTTGGCGTCCGGTCGGCCCTTTTGGTGGGCTTTGCTATTCCAACATCGTTTTTGCTGTGCTTTGCCCTGCTGGCGGTGATGGGAATTTCGATTTCCAACATCGTGATGTTTGGCCTTATTCTGGCCGTGGGGATGCTGGTTGACGGGGCCATTGTGGTGGTCGAATACGCCGACCGGCGCATCAGTGAAGGCACCGGCCCGATGCACGCCTATGTTGAAGCCGCCAAACGGATGTTCTGGCCGATCGTCAGTTCCACCGCGACAACGCTTTGTGCCTTTTTGCCGATGCTGTTCTGGCCGGGTGTTCCGGGGCAGTTCATGGGGATGTTGCCTGTCACCCTGATTTTCGTGCTGTCTGCATCCCTGTTGGTGGCGCTGGTATATTTGCCGGTCATGGGGGGTGTTGCCGGGCGGATGTCACATCGCTTTGCCGGGGTGTCTGATTTTCTGCGCCCACTGCCATGGGTTATTCGCGCTGCCCTTGTGCCGCCATCCCTTTACCTGCTGTTTATTGCGGCAATGCAGTTGCTTAACCCTGGCTATTTGTTTGGCGGGCAATCCCCGTTTAGCGGGCTGATGGCCCTGTTGCCGGGGGCCGCACTGTTCCTGATCGGGGCGGTGTTGTCATCTGTGACCATGGGGGCCGCGCATATCCGGCGCAAACAACGCAAGGTCCAGTCGGGCCACCGACGCACAATGTTTGGCAGGTTCACAAACCTGATTGCGGGCAACCCGATCATGCCAATTGTATCGATTGTGACCATTGGGTTTATTGTTGTCACTGTCTTCACATATTTTTCAGAGCACAACCGCGGCGTCGAATTTTTCGTCGAATCCGAAACTGAGCAGGCAATCGTCTATGTTCGCGCACGGGGTAATTTATCGATCGCCGAAAAGGATGTACTGGTTGCACAGGTTGAAAAGGTTATCCTTGCCACCGATGGTATTGAAAGTGCATTTGCCTTTGCCGGGGCTGGCGGACTGAACCAGAACACCGGCGGCGCGGGCGGGCCACGGGATGCCATTGGGCAGGTGCAGATTGAACTTACCCCCTGGGCACAACGCAAAGATGACCCGGAAATGGACGGCGACGTGGTTATGGCGAAACTGAACGCCGAACTGCAAAAAATACCCGGTATTTATACGGAATCCCTTAGCCTGTCGCGCGGCCCGGCATCGGGCAAGCCGGTTCAGATGCGCCTGAAAAGCACGGACTGGCAGGACCTGAAAGATGCGGTTCAAATCATTAGCGATAAGTTCGAAGATACCGTTGGCCTGTCAGATTCAGAAAACACCCTGCCCCTGCCCGGCATTGACTGGCAAATTGATGTTGATGTGGAAAAGGCGGGCCGTTTTGGTGCCGATGTCGCCACCGTTGGCGGCATGGTCCAACTGGTGACACGGGGCATTTTGCTGGACACGATGCGCGTTGACAGCTCGGACGAAGAAATTGAAATCCGGGTGCGTCTGCCAGAAAAAGACCGGGTCCTGTCGACCCTTGATACCCTAAAGGTGCGCACCCGCGACGGACAGATACCCATGTCCAACTTTGTGACCCGTAAGCCGGTCAAAAGCCTGGGCCAGATCAGCAGAATTGATCAGGAACGCTATTTTGAAATCAAGGCCGCGGTTGACGCCGGCCTGACCAATGATGCCGGCCAGCTAATCACCGCCGAAGAACGGCGCACCTATATTGGCAACTGGATCGATAGCGAAAAACCCCTGCCCGCCAGTGTCAGCTATGAATGGACCGGCGACATGGTTGATCAGGCCGAAAGTCAGGCCTTTTTGCAAAGTGCATTTATGGGCGCCCTTGGGCTGATGTTTGTTATTTTGCTGGCGCAGTTCAACAGTTTTTATAACGCCGCACTGGTGCTGATGGCGGTAGTCTTGTCCACAACAGGTGTGCTGATTGGCATGATCGTCATGCAACAGCCGTTTTCGATTATCATGACCGGCACCGGGATTGTCGCACTGGCCGGGATTGTGGTGAACAACAACATTGTTCTGATCGATACCTATCAGGAATACAGCAAATACATGCCACGCATAGAGGCCATCGTGCGCACCGCCGAGGCCCGTATTCGCCCGGTTCTGCTAACCACAATCACCACAATGGCAGGGCTGGCCCCGATGATGTTTGGCCTGTCGCTTGATTTCATCGGTGGCGGTTATTCCATCGACAGCCCGACCGCCCTGTGGTGGAAGCAACTGGCAACGGCCGTGGTTTTTGGTCTTGGGATTGCGACGGTTCTGACGCTGGTCTTTACGCCATCTATGCTGGCCCTGCGGGTCTGGATTGGCACCGGGGCCTACAGATCCCTGAACCGTCTTAAGGCCCTGTCCATGGGCCGCAACAGCCCAATGGCCCGCGACCTGGCCCTGCAAGGGGCGGCCAAACGGGTTATATCACCCGAAATCGTCTGGGACACATCCCCGGTTATTACAAGCCCCAAAAAGGCCGCAGCACCAGTTGCGCCCCCCCCCATATCCACCCCGGAAGAGCCGGTTGCATTTTTGGAGACCGGGGCCGAGGCACTGGATGAACTGGCAGAGCAAATTGACCTGCCGGACATGGCCAACCCAAGTGTTGCCTTGGTAAAACGGGCCAAAACTACGCCCAAACCAAAGGGCAAAAAACCGTCGAAAAAAGGTGGCACTAAATCCGGTTCCAAATCAGGCAAGGCCAAAAGCAAAACAAAGCCACCCAAAAAACCACCGCTCCGCGCAGCCGAATAATCATATTCAGGAAATACACAATGCTTGTCCAACCTAAACCACTGGGGCAATACCCTTGGTTCATCCGCCTGTTCTTTGCCAAGCAAAAATATACCTATGGCGCGGTCCTTGACCCCGGGTTGCTGTGGGGGCGTTCAAAATGGGTGTTTTCCACTGTCGCCATGCTTTATGGCGCACTGAACCGCAAAAAATCACCCCTTGCCCCGGCCTTGCGGGCCATGGTGACGGTGCGGGTGTCCCAGATCAACCACTGTGAATTTTGCATTGATATCAATGGGGCAACACTGGAAAAACGTGGCGTAAGCGAAGAAAAAATTCTGGCCCTGCACATCTGGCGCACCAGTGACCTGTTCGACCAGTTGGAACAAGCCGCATTGGAATACGCCGAGGCAATTACCTACACCGACGGCAAGGTCACCGATGAAATCGCCGCCGTGCTGCGGGAACATTTTGATGATGATGGTATTGTTGAACTGACCGGCCTGATCGCGTTTCAGAACATGTCGAGCAAGTTCAATTCTGCGCTGGACATACCACCACAGGGGTTTTGTCAGGTGCCTGAATTGCAAACTGACCCACGGGACCACAAGCTGAAACCATAATCAATCTGCCGGGCGCACCCCGTGCAAATGGGTTGGCCGTAAACCGCCCGAGGCAAACGCAGCCGAAGACCCATGGCGCGCATTCACCCACTGGTCATAGGTTTCCTGATCGGTCACTTCCAGTATGGCGTCACGCAGCGGCCCCTGAATATCGGCCAGTTCCTGTGCGGCCATCGGGGCGTACCATGCCTGCCGATCTACGGTGTAAACCGACTGAAACCCGGCCCCTTGCAGGGCAATCTCAGTTTGGGCGGCAGTTGCCATGTTCAGGTCCAGATGACCCTCTTTCAAATACCGGCGAAAGCCCGGGTCATCTTGGGCATTTTCACCTGCCAGCCAGTCACTGGCCGCAAAAACGCCCCCCGGTACAAGCACACGAAAAACATCGGCAAACAGGGCAGATTTATCAGGAATATGCAGCATGGCGTCTTTGCTGAACACCACATCAAAGGATGCATCATCAAAGGTCAGTGGCCCCGGTTCAACAAGGTGAAAAGTGATGCGATCGGCCACCCCGGCCGCGGCCGCATTTCGCCTTGCCCGTTCAATCAGCGCAGCTTCAACATCCAGACAGTCAACCCTTGCCCCGAAATCGCGTGCCAGAACAATCGCCGGGCCGCAGGTTCCACAGCCGATATCAAGCACCCGTTTGCCGTTCAGGTCCAGACCGTCAACGATGCGTGCAACTTCTTCGGGGCCACCCGGTGACAGAAAACCCGGCCCCCAGACAAGGTGTAGCCTGTCAATAAATTCGTCCGGATACTGCGCCATCTGGGTTCCTTTTTATGCGGCCACGTCTTCCTCTGCGGCCTGACGATGCCACATTGCAGCATAACGACCACCAAGGGCCAGCAAATCATCGTGGCGGCCCTGTTCGCTGATAACGCCCTGTTCAAGCACAACAATCAAGTCAGCATCCGCAATGGTGGACAGGCGGTGCGCAATGGTGATCACGCTGCGACCCTGCCCCATCTGGCGAAGACTGTTTTGAATGTCGCGCTCTGTCTGGGTGTCCAGTGCGGATGTTGCTTCGTCCAGCAACAGGATAGGCGGGTTCTTCAACAGGGTCCGGGCAATCCCGACCCGCTGTTTTTCACCACCTGACAGTTTCAGGCCGCGTTCCCCCACGGTGGTTTCATAGCCATCGGGCAGGCTGACCACGAAATCATGTATCTTGGCGGCTTTTGCGGCGGCTTCAACTTCTTGCTTGCTGGCATCGGCGCGCCCATAGGCAATGTTATAATAGATCGTGTCGTTAAACAGCACGGTGTCCTGGGGCACCACGCCGATCGCGTTGTGCAAGCTAACCTGGGTTACATCGCGCACATCCTGACCATCAACACGCAAGGCACCACCACTGACGTCATAAAACCGGAATAACAGCCGCCCGATGGTGGATTTACCTGACCCTGAGGGGCCAACAATCGCCACTGTCTGTCCGGCCTCAACACGCAGGCTGACACCTTTCAGGATTGGCCGCTCAGCATCATAACCAAAGTAAACATCATCCAGTTCAACCACCCCACCCTGAACGTTTAGCGCACCGGCACCCGGTTTATCGCTGACCTCGGCGGGTTGTTCCAAAAGGTCGAACATTTCGGCCATATCCACCAGTGCCTGACGGATTTCCCGGTAAACCGAACCAAGAAAGTTAAGCGGCATGGTAATCTGGATCATATAGGCGTTGACCATGACAAAATCGCCAACCGTCAGATCGCCCCGTTCCACCCCATAGGCGGCCATGACCATAACCCCGACCAGCCCGCCGGTGATCAGAACCGATTGGCCAAAATTCAGAAAGGCCAGCGAATAGCTGGTCTTGAGGGCCGCCGCCACATAGCGCTTCATCGCGCCGTCGTATCGGGTGGCCTCACGCTCTTCCGCGCCAAAGTATTTGACCGTTTCATAGTTCAGCAGGCTATCAATCGCCTTTTGGTTGGCGTCGGTGTCCTGATCATTCATTTCCTTGCGGATTTTCACCCGCCATTCGGTGACCGTAAAAGTGAACCAGACATAAAACGCGATCGTCACGACCACGATGGACAAGTACCAGACATCAAACAGGAAAAATAAGATTACGGCGATCATCAACAGTTCAAGAACCAGCGGCCCGATGCTGAACAGCATAAAGCGCAGCAGGAATTCGACACCCTTTACCCCCCGTTCAATGATGCGCGACAAACCACCGGTTTTGCGGGTGATATGATAGCGCATGGACAGGCGGTGGATATGGCGGAACGTTTCCAATGCCAGTTGGCGCAGCGCGCGCTGGCCAACGGCGGCAAAGATAACATCACGAAGCTGTTGGAAGCCCACATTCATCAGGCGGGCAAACCCATAGACAATCGTCAGGCCAATGGCCCCAAAGGCCAGCATTCCGGCACCCGACACCGTGTCGCCAGCCAGCAGGTCAACGGCTTCTTTATAGAAAAACGGCGTGCCGACAGACACCAGCTTACTGACGACCAGCGCAATCATTGCCCATACGACCCGGCGTTTTACCCAAGGGTGTTTGTCCGGCCAAAGATAGGGCATTACCCGTTTTATGGTGCGCCATCCACGACCACCCGGTTGTGAAGAAAGCCTCGCGTTACTGACTGTTGTTCGTGCCACAGGACTCTCCGTCTGATATGAACGCCTTACCTATGGTCGGCCGCAGCAAATTGCCAGAGTACTAATCTGGAATTGTGAATACTTGTCCGGGGTAAATCATATCCGGGTTCCGTATTCGGTCTTTGTTGGCCTCAAACACCCGCACATACAGGATGCCTTCGCCGTATTTCTTGCTGGCAATCCCCCACAGGGTGTTGCCGCGCTGTACCGTCACAACCGACAGTTTGATCCCGACTTCGGGGGCCTTGGCACTGCTTAGGGCGGCAAGAATTTCGGGTTCTTCGCGCTTAAACGGGGTTTCAACACGGGACAGGACGGTACCGTCTGAATCAACTTCATCAAGGCGAAGGGTGTAAACACCAGTGTCCACGTCGGGAAGCGGCGCGCGCCACTGGCCGTCGGCCTCGATATTCAGGGTCTTGATTGGCTGGTTGTCCAGATAGATACGAACAAACCCGGTGCCAACCCCGCGCCCTGCCAGGGTTACATCCCCAGCAGGATCATAACTGATTGAATCAAGGGCGATTTCTTTCAGGGCCTGTGGTTCGGCCCCCCCCGACTGTATGACTGATATTCCATCTTGCGAGGCCAGCAAAACCGTTGGGGTGGTTGGGGGTTCAGGGGGGACCGGGTCCTGGGATTCGTCAGGCGCATCAGGTGACACCGGCGCATTGGCTTCTGCGGGTGGGGTGGTTTGCTCAACCGGGGCCGGTTCCACCGCAACACCGGTATCTGTCGGCGGCGTCAGGTCTTCAACCTGTGTTGCAACTTCGGCTGTTTGCGGCACGACCGTTTCTTTGACGCCTGTTTGTTGTGATGGTTCGCCAGACACAACAGGTGTTTCAGTTTGTAGCGCCGGTTCAACAGTGCCCTGCGGGGTTTCAGTTTCTTCGACCACAGGTTCGGGTTTCACAGGTTCGGGCGCGGTTTCACCGGCGTCCGCAATTTCGGTGGGTTGCTGTTCGCCAACCGGGGGTGTTGGCGTCACGTCCTGCGCCACCACAGGCGCAGTATTTTCGGCAAGCACAACGTCCGGGATAACCGGTGCGATCACAACTGTCTGGGGTGACGGCATTTGGGCGCCGCCGCTGGCTGTCATCAGCAGGCTAAGGATACGTGGGCTTTGCGAAACCTCTACCTCAAACAGCGACACGAAAGACCCCGCGTTATCGGCAGCAGTTTCATTGATCACAACATCGTCCAACAGAACGCTAACTTGTGAAAAAGGTTCGGCGCGTCCGGCCACAAGCACATTTCCATCCGGGTCCACGCGCACCACATCAAATAGCGGCGGTTGCAGGGCTGGCGGTTCCGCCGGGACGGCGGGCACATCGGGGGTGTTTTGGACAACTGCGTCTGGCTGCGGCTTAACATCAGGGTCGGGTTGGGGGGCAGAACTGGCCGATTCCCCATCTGATTTTGGTGCTGTCTGTGTGGTTTGCGGGGTATCATCCGCCACCTGCCCGGCCGCCGGGTCACCCTGACCATACTGCTGATAGGCCACATATGACCCCAAACCAGCAATAAATGCGGCTAAAACACCTGCGGCAAGGGTTTTGCTGCCCTTACCCATTGATGACCAAACTGACATACGAACATCCCCCTGACGCCCAAATACGTGGCGCGCTTGAGCGACCTTATCAATCCAGCTATCAGTGGTCAAAACAGAACATGAAAGGCGCCACCATGGACAGCAGTATATTTTCGGTTTGTGTCTTTTGCGGATCGCGCGATGGGGTTGATCCGGCCTATGCTAGGGGTGCCACAGACCTTGGGCAGATCATCGCAAGCGAAGGTTGGCGTCTGGTTTACGGCGCAGGGGACATCGGCATTATGGGCGCGGTTGCACGTTCTGCACAGGATGCAGGGGGCGATACTTTTGGCGTCATTCCCGTTCATTTGCAAAAGCAAGAGGTGGCAAAACAGGATCTGGGTCGGTTCATCGTCACCGAAAACATGCATGAACGAAAGAAGGTCATGTTCATGAATTCAGACGCGATCGTGGTCTTGCCCGGTGGTGGTGGTTCATTGGACGAATTTTTCGAAGTGCTAACATGGCGTCAGCTTGGCCTGCATGAAAAGCCGATTTTCCTGTTAAATACCAATGGGTACTGGGATAAATTGATTGAATTGATTAACCATATCATCGAACAGGGCTTTGCCGACGCCAGTCTGAAAACCTATATTCAGTCCTTTTCAGACGTGGACAGTCTGGCGTCCGCCCTGCGCGCTGTGCGGCCCAGATAACACGGCGACGATCAGGGTTGTAATACCTTTTGCGGGGGCATCCATCTTGTGCCGCCATCCATTTTTTAGTGATCCACAAAAAATGGCCGCCCCCGGGGGCGGCCACTGTTCAAATTATTGCCCCTACTGGTCAGGCAGACGCAAGCCGCGCGGCCACGTTTTCCCAGTTCACCAGATTATCCAGGAAATTGGTCAGATAAGCGGGCCGTTTGTTGCGAAAATCAATGTAGTAGGAATGTTCCCACACATCACACCCCAACAGGGCTGTTTGATTAAAGCACAGCGGGTTAACACCATTTTCAGTTTTGGTAACTTTCAATGTTCCATCAGAATCAACCACCAGCCAGCACCAGCCAGCGCCGAACTGCCCCGCGCCTGCGGCGGAAAACTGTGATTTCATTTCATCAACAGATCCGAATGCATCAACGATGCGCGCCTCAAGCTCAGCCGGCATTGCGTTGCCGCCAGCGCCCATCATTTCCCAAAACTGGGTATGATTCCAATGTTGGGACGCGTTATTGAAAATGCCGTTCTGGGCGACGGCCCCGGCCTGATAGGTGCCGGTAATGATGTCTTCCAGTGACTTTGTGGCCCAGTCAGTGCCTTCAATCAGCTTATTGCCATTGGTGACATAGGCATTGTGATGCAGGTCGTGGTGGTATTCCAGGGTTTCCCTGGACATGCCGGCCCCGGCCAGTGCGTCGTGGGCATAGGGAAGATCAGGAAGTGTAAAAGCCATTTTCGGCCCCCTTTGTTCGCGGTTTTGGTTCGGGACATAAATCTGCCTAGCCGGGCCATTCGTCAAGCATGAATGAACAACGAAATCACGCCGCCACCAGATTGCGGGGTAATGCACGGTATATATCTTGCCTGCCGCGCGAGTATTTTAGAAAAGGAAAAGCGTTAAAAATAACGGATTTCCCCGTTTGGGTCGGCCGCGTTTTTCAACAGATCAAACACGTATTGCGCCACGGACCTGAAACAAACCACTTCAAATTCATCCTGACCGCTGATCCAGAACGCCGCCGGAACCTGCGCCAGTCTGGATCGTCTGATTTCACCGGGAACAAAGCCAGCAGGTGACAGGTCCGCCGGGGCCAGCTTGGCCAGAACTTCACGCGCACCCGCCCCTTGCAGGGAAAAAACCGCGCGGGCATCGGACACATTGGCCACCAGGTGGTGGGTGCCTTTAAGGGCGTCACCAAGGGTATTGGTTATGCCCTGCGCCAATTGATAGGGTGTTAGGAGCAATAATTCATCCGGCGACATCCAGGCGACACCTTTATCCCCCTTCAGGGCAATCGTGCAAATTTCCGGCACCCGCAGGCCCGTCAATTTCTTCACCGCTTCCTGTAGTTTTGCACCAGCAAGGTCACCGCGCAGGGTGATCATGCCGCGCAGTCCGGTTTCCTGCACCGTGACACTGCCTTGAAAAGAGGCACCTGCAAGGGCGCTGACTGGTTCAGACATTTTGCTTTTCCCCTGTTTTATCAAAGAAAACCGGATCAACGATTTTTGCGCGCACTGGCGTGACCGCCCCATCAAGCGCCGGAAAATCAATGGTTTCCCCCATGCGGTCAGGCCCGTGTTCGATCAACCCCATTGCGATCCCGCAATCCAGCGTCGGTGAATAATAGGTCGATGTTACACGCCCAATCACATTGACCTGACCGTTGGCGTTTTTCCCGTTGCCAACCCCGTAAGCCCCATCAGGGATAACCGAACCATCCGTTGTTTTCAGCCCCACCAGTTGCCAGCGACCGGGGTCCTGCATATGGGGCCGCTGTTGTGCCCGTTTGCCCATATAGTCGGTTTTCTTCTTGGAAAGCGCCCAGTTCAACCCCAGATCCTGCGGGATCACGGTGCCGTCGGTCTCGTCACCGATCATGATAAAGCCCTTTTCGGCGCGCAAAACATGCAGACATTCCGTGCCATAGGGCATCAGGCCAAATTCCTGCCCGGCGTCATGCAGTGTGTCCCAAAAGGCCTGCCCCTGCCCGGCAGGAACAGCAATTTCAAAGGACAGCTCGCCCGAGAATGAAATCCTAAACACGCGGGCATCAAAGCTGCCGATTTTGCCATCAGCCCAATGCATGAACGGCAAGCTGTCAGCGCTAAGATCCATTCCACCCAGCTTTTCCAACAGCTTGCGGGCATTTGGACCGACCACTGCGATCTGGGCGAACTGTTCGGTGACATTTGCGGTATAAACCTGCCAATCCCACCATTCGCATTGCAGCCAGTCCTCCATATGACCATGGATGCGTTCGGCGCCGCCGGTGGTGGTGTGGCAAAGCCAAGTGTCGTCATCAAGGCGTGCAACCACCCCGTCATCGATCAAAAAGCCATTTTCCGAGCACATCAGCCCATACCGGCATTTTCCGGGGGCGAGATTGCTCATCATATTGGTGTAAAGCATATCCAGAAATTTACCCGCGTCGGGGCCTTTTACGATGATCTTGCCAAGGGTGGACGCATCCAAAAGCCCGAGGTTTTTACGGGTATTCAGGACCTCGCGGTTAACGGCGTCTGGGACGCTTTCCCCCGGCTGTTGATAGCAATAGGGCCGCCGCCAATGGCCAACAGGTTCCCAGTCTGCGCCGTGCGTTTGCGACCAGCCATGGATCGGGGTTTTGCGCAGGGGCTGAAACAGATCACCCTTGGCCTCACCCGCAATCACGCCCATGGATATGGGCGTATAGGGCGGACGAAAGGTGGTGGTTCCCACTTTGGGTATGTCTTCTTTAAGTGAATTAGCTAATGTCGCCAGTGCATTAATATTACTTAGTTTTCCCTGATCGGTAGCCATACCGATCGTGGTGTAACGCTTGGTGTGTTCAACGCTTTCATAGCCTTCGCGGGCGGCAAGCTGAACATCAGAAACCTTCACATCATTCTGAAAATCCAACCACATTTTCATGCGTTTTTTGACACTGGCGCCCTGTGGCATGATCCAGACAGGGGCCATGGGCTGGGATAGAACATCCTTTGCCTTGGGACCGGCTGACCGTTTTGGGCTGAACCCTGCGGCCTTGGCTGCTGCCTTTCCAGCCGCGTCAGCATCGCTCAACACCTCAGCAGTTGTAAGGACGCCACTTGCAATTCCGGCAGTGATAACAAAGCCTTCGCCATCTGCACCCGTTGGTGGGCGATCAGGATCGGGGCGGAAATGGGCGTTCGCCTCGTCCCAAGTCAACTTGCCGCCGCAGTGGGACCACAGGTGCACAACCGGTGACCAGCCACCAGACATGGCGACAACATCGCAGGGAATGGTTTCAAGGGTTGCCCCCTGACCGGCCTGATCGGCGATTTCAATGGCGGTGACGCGCTTGCCACCAAGGACCCGTGCAATGGCTTTTCCGGTCTCGACCCTGATGCCAAGATCGCGGGCCTGAACGCCCAGTGGGCCGGTGGCCTGTGGGCGGGCATCAATAATAACCGGAACATTCAGACCTGCATTTTTCATAGCAATTGCAGTCAGATAGGCGTCATCATTATTGGTCACGACCACCGTTCTGTCGCCACAGGACACACCAAAGTTCACGGCATAATCACGCACGGCAGAGGCCAGCATAACACCGGGGATATCGTTGCCAGCAAACGAAAGTGGGCGTTCTATGGCGCCGGTGGCGGTGATGATTTGTTTGGCGCGAATGCGCCACAACCGGTGGCGTGGGCCGCCCAATTCGGGGGCATGATCGGTCAGGCGTTCATAGGCCAGTGCATAGCCGTGATCATATACCCCGGCCCCCATGCAGCGGGGCACCATGCGAATATTTTCCATGTTTTCAATCTGTTGAATGGTATTTATGATCCATTCATCAGCGGAAAATCCGTCAATTTTAGCCCCGTCTACCGGCGCGCGGCCACCCCAGTGGGGGGTCTGCTCTATCAGTAAGACCTGCGCGCCGGATGTACCGGCGGCAAGGGCAGATTGCAGGCCGGCGATGCCACCGCCAATGATCAAAACATCTGTATGTATATGAAAATGCTCATATTTATCAGGGTCGCGGTCACGGGGGGCTTTGCCCAGACCGGCGGAGTGGCGCACGATGGGTTCAAACAGATGCTTCCATGCGGCGCGCGGGGCCATAAAGGTTTTGTAATAAAACCCGGCCGGCAAAAGGCGCGAAACATAGTTGTTGATCACGCCCACATCAAAATTCAGGCTTGGCCAGTGGTTCTGACTTTCAGCACTAAGGCCTTGAAATAGCTCGGTTGTTGTGGCCCGTTGGTTGGGTTCAAAGCGCCCCGCCTGACCGATCCCCATCAGAGCATTGGGTTCTTCTGCACCGCTGGCGACGACCCCACGGGGGCGGTGATATTTGAACGAACGCCCCATTAACATCTGGTTATTGGCCAACAGGGCCGAGGCGAGGGTGTCGCCCTTAAAACCACGTAACCCCTTGCCATTAAAGGTAAATTCAATGGGGGTAGTGCGATCTATCAGGCGACCGGCGGTGGGCAAACGGGTACTCATGGCCAGCCCTTCCAGTCGGGGTGCTTCTTTTTGATTGCATTTACAACGGCTTGGGGTGGTTTTAGGGTTTGGGCAGGGTAGGTTGCGAAGACTTCCAGTGTGGTGGTGTCGCGGGCGGCCAAAAACCATTTTCCGCAGCCATTGGCGTGGCGCCAGCGTTCAAAATGTACGCCCATTGGATTGTCTCGATTGAATAAATAGTTTTCAAAATCAGTATCTTGCGAGCCAATAGTTTCGCGTTTCAGATGCGCCTGCCCGCCGCTGTGCAGGTCGGTTTCATCGGCATCGATGCCGCAATAGGGACAATTGAGGATCAGCATGTCATGGCCCCCCGACCTTGGGTATATGAATTGCATATGAATCCCATATGATTTCCATATGAGTCGTTTTTGGTGGGAATGCCCCGGATTTGGCCGGTTGCGCACAACGTGAGGGCAGCGCCCGGACCGAGGGGGGCGTATAGCGCCCGCCCAGACTTTGGGATGCGCCCCTGCGGGGCGACAGGGCGGTTCGGGCGCTGCCCGTGCGGGGCACGGGCTAGGTGAGTATTTGGACAAAGAAAAAGCATTAGTGCGCCACCCCCGCTGCGACACTTTCATCGATAAAGCGGCCCTCTCGGAAGCGCTCAAGCCCGAAGGCGGCGGCCAGTGGGCCGGGTTCGCCCCGCGCCACCAGCTCGGCCATTGCCCAGCCTGAACCGGGGATTGATTTAAAGCCGCCCGTTCCCCAACCGCAGTCAAAAAAGCAGTTGCCAAGGGGGGTTTTGGAGATGATCGGTGAACGATCGCCTGTCATGTCAACGATGCCGCCCCATTGGCGCAGCATTTTCAGGCGTGAAATGACCGGGAAAGTTTCGACCAGCGCGCGAACGGTTTCTTCGATATGGTGAAAACTGCCGCGCTGGGTATAGTTGTTATAGCCGTCCGCGCCGCCGCCGATCACCATTTCGCCCTTGTCAGATTGTGACATATAGCCATGCACCGTGTTGGCCAT
>DAOURA010000062.1 GCA_030625325.1 Marinosulfonomonas sp. | reverse complement strand
GAACCGCAATCGGGTTCAGACGTTGCCAATTCCACCATGACGGCCACGCGGGACGGGGATGAATACGTTTTGAACGGTGAAAAAACATGGATATCCAACGGCGGTATTGCCGATGTGTACACGGTTTTTGCCCGCACCGGTGACGCGCCGGGTGCGCGCGGGCTGTCGGCCTTTATTGTGCCGGCCGGATTGCCGGGGTTTGATGTTGTTGAGCGCCAGCAAACAATTGCCCCCCATCCGCTGGCCACGTTGCGGTTTACTGATTGCCGGGTGCCGGCGTCGGCGATGCTTGGCGCATCAGGGGCCGGGTTTAAAATTGCCATGTCGGTGCTGGATGTGTTTCGATCCACCGTTGGGGCGGCGGCCCTTGGGTTTGCGCGCCGCGCACTGGATGAAGCCCTGAACCGCGTTTCAACCCGCCATGTGCAGGGTGCGCCGCTGTTTGATTTGCAGATGGTGCAGGGTCATATCGCCGATATGGCACTGGACGTGGACGCCAGCGCGCTGCTGGTTTACCGTGCCGCCTGGACCAAGGACACAGGCGCACCACGCATCACCCGTGAGGCGGCGATGGCCAAACTGTTTTCAACCGATCAGGCCCAGAAAATCATTGACCGCGCGTTGCAATTGCATGGCGGCGATGGGGTGAAATCAGGCGAAACCGTTGAACGGCTGTACCGCGAAATTCGTGCGCTGCGCATCTACGAAGGCGCGTCCGACGTGCAAAGGGTTATAATAGCGCGCCAGACAATGGCGGCACATTCAGGGGAATAAACATGCTGGGACAATCTGCACATACCGATACATTTGCCCGCGATAACCTGCCGGATCCAGGCCAGTGGCCTGATCTGTTGCTGGATCATTTCGATTACCCGGAAATCCTGAATGTCGGGGTGGAACTGACCGATGCGATGGTTGCGCGCGGTTTTGGTGATAACACCGCACTAATCGGCAACGGGCGGCGGCGCACCTATAAGGAACTGGCCGACTGGACCAACCGTCTGGCCCATGTGCTGGTGGATGATTTGGGGGTCAAACCGGGCAACCGCGTGCTGATCCGCTCGGCCAATAACCCGGCGATGGTCGCCTGCTGGCTGGCGGCGTCCAAGGTCGGGGCGGTGGTGGTGAACACCATGCCGATGCTGCGCGCTGGCGAACTGACTACAATTGTTGAAATGGCCGAAATCACCCACGCCCTGTGCGACACCCGGCTGATGGACGAACTGACCGCCTGCGCCAAGCAATGCGATATTTTGCAACATGTGGTTGGCTTTGATGGCACATCGAACCATGACGCCGAACTGGATCGTCTGGCGCTGGAAAAACCGGTGCAATTTGACGCGGTGGCCACCAGTCAGGACGATGTGGCGTTGCTTGGGTTTACGTCTGGCACCACGGGTGTGCCCAAGGCCACGATGCATTTCCACCGGGACCTGCTGATTATTGCCGACGGGTATGGGCGCGAAGTTCTTGGGGTCACACCGGACGATATATTTGTTGGCTCACCACCGCTGGCCTTTACCTTTGGGCTGGGCGGGCTGGCGGTGTTTCCGCTGCGCTTTGGGGCGGCGGCGACGTTGCTGGAAGATGCGTCCCCCCCCAACCTGATTGAAATCATTGAAAAATTCCGCGCCACGGTTTGTTTTACCGCCCCCACCGCCTATCGCGCCATGTTGGCGGCGATGGAACAGGGGGCGGATCTGTCCAGCCTGCGCGCCGCCGTGTCGGCCGGTGAAACCCTGCCGGCACCGGTTTATCAGGACTGGATCGATCAGACCGGCAAGCCGATGCTGGACGGGATCGGTGCCACCGAAATGCTGCATATATTTGTCACCAACCGCTTTGATGATCACCGCCCGGCCAGCACCGGACGCCCGGTCACTGGCTATGAGGTCAAGGTGATCGATGATGACGGTGCCGAGGTGCCACGGGGCACCGTTGGCCGTCTGGCGGTGCGCGGACCAACCGGGTGCCGGTATCTTAAGGGCGATCGTCAGGAAAAATATGTTCTGGATGGCTGGAACATCACTGGTGACAGCTTTTCCATGGATGACGAAGGGTATCTGCATTTTGCCGCGCGCAATGACGACATGATCATTTCGTCCGGTTACAATATTGCTGGGCCAGAGGTAGAGGCCGCCCTGTTGTCCCACCCGGCGGTGTTTGAATGCGGCGTGGTTGGCGCGCCCGATCCCGAGCGGGGTACAATCGTGCAGGCCCATGTGGTTTTGGCGGATGGGTTCGCGGGCACGCCCGAAACCACCAAGTCCTTGCAGGACCACGTAAAGGCGACAATCGCGCCGTTTAAATACCCGCGTTCCGTTGTATTCATTGACGAATTGCCAAAAACGGCAACCGGAAAAATCCAGCGATTTTTGCTGAAACAAGGGGCGTGAATATGAATAAGGAAAACCCGGTTCAAGGCGAAGTGATCCCGTTTATCTTGCGTCAGAAGGTGATGTTCAAACACTGTGATCTGGCGGGTATTGTGTTTTATCCGCGCTATTTTGAAATGATCAACGATTGCGTCGAAGAGTTTTTCGAAATCGCACTGAATTATTCCTATCAAAAGCTGCACCTGATTGGCGGCATTCCAACTGCGCGTATTGATACCGTATTCAAGGCCCCCAGCCGGATCGGCGATCTGCTGGAAATTGAGCTGCGGGTCAAACGGCTGGGCGGGGCCAGTGCCGATCTGGAATTTACCGCGCGCTGCGGGGATGAGGTGCGATTTAGTGCCAGTTCCACGATTGTGTTTGTGAATAAATCCGGCAAACCCGAAAGCTGGCCGCAGGTGATGCGCACCCCGCTGGACGCCCGGCTTGAGAAAGGCACCTGAACAATGACCAATAAAATCATTCAACCCGAAGGCTGGGCCCCGGCGCGTGGTTATGCCAACGGCGTGCTGGCCGACAATGGGCGGCTTTATGTGGGGGGGCAAATCGGCTGGAACGGCCAGCAGGTTTTTGAAACCCATGACTTCATCGGCCAGATGGAACAGGCACTGCGCAATATTGTGGCGGTGGTACAGGCGGCCAATGGTGAAATTGAAGATATTGTTCGCCTGACGTGGTATGTTACGGACAAAAAAGAATACCTTGCCCGCCAGAAAGAGGTCGGCGCAGTGTACCGCCGGGTTCTGGGGCGGCATTTCCCGGCGATGACCATGGTCGTGGTGTCGCAACTGGTAGAAGATGATGCATTGCTGGAAATTGAAGCAACGGCAGAGCTGGGTCGGGATTAACCCTGTTCCACGTCCAGCAAACGGCGGATCAGGCCAAAATTCACGCTGACGGTTGTCAGGCGGGTCTGGGTATCCATTTCGTCCCAATGGCCGTTTCTTAATGCCAGGGGGCGTCGCCCTTGATCCTGAACAAATAGTATGGCGGGCTTTTGCACCTCTTGGGTTTGTCCGGTATAATACACCTGTTTCCGCCCGCGACTCAGGAGGACTGAACATGCTTGGAAATACCTTGATTACCCTAGACAGACGCGCCGTTTTAGGCGGGATGGTGGGGGTGGCATTGCTGGCATCCTCTGGTATTGCGCAGGCGGCAGACGCCAAGTCGCTGCTGCGGGCCGCCTATGACAACTGGCGCTCTGACGCATCGCAAACCACTGTAAAAATGACCATCCATCGCCCCAGTTGGGAACGTAAGATGACGATGATCAGCTATACCCGGGGGGAAGACGATGCGCTTGTGCGCTTTATCGCCCCGGCCAAGGATGCGGGAAATGCCACATTGAAACTGGGCAAAAATACCTGGTTGTTTAACCCCAAGCTAAATCAGGTGGTCAAGCTGCCCGCGTCACTGATGGCGCAGCCGTGGATGGGGTCTGATTTTTCATACAGTGATCTTGCCCGGTCTGAGGATATTTTAAAGCACTACAATCTGACGGTCACGGGAACCAAGTCTTCCGGTGGCCACAAGGTGCATGTGATCCAAGCCGTTCCAAAAAGGGGCGCGCCGGTGGTCTGGGGCAAGCAGGTGGTCAAGGTGCGTGATGATGGGATCATGATGGAACTGGCGTTCTATGATCAGGACATGGCGCTGGTGCGCACCATGTCCACCGATCGTATCCGCAAGGTGGCGGGGCGGGATTTTCCGGTTGTGATGACCATGAAAACCACAGCCGCCCCAAATGAATGGACCCGGATGGAAACCATTGATGCCAAGTTTGATGTTGATCTGCCGAACTATCTGTTCACCAAATCCAACCTGACCAACCCACGGGACTAGAAAATGCTTTTCTCACTGGCGTGGCGCAATCTATGGCGTCAAAAAACCCGCACCTACCTAAGCATGGCCAGCATGGGCTTCGCCAGTGCGCTGTTGGTGTTTATGTTGTCGATGCAGGTTGGGACCTATGAGACAATGAAAACCAACACCCTGAAAATTTTTGATGGGTTTGCACAGGTCCAGCAGCCCGGTTATTCGGATGACCCTGAATTGTCGAATTTTATTGAAAATTCTGCCGGGCTGACCGAAAAATTTTCCGCCGTTGACGGGATCACAGCGGTTTCGCGGCGCGCGACGGGATTTGTTATTCTGGCCAATGGGGAAACCAGTTATGGCGCGGCCGTGGTTGGGGTTGACCCCGAGCATGAACCAAAGGTTTCAACCCTAAGTTCCACGGTGACCACCGGCCGTTATTTGCAGGCAGATGACGCCGGAACTGTGGTTCTGGGGGCGACATTGGCGCGCAATCTGGGTTTGGAAATTGGTGATCATGTTACCCTGTTGGGGTCAGGTGCGGATCGTTCGATCGCGGCTGACAGTCTGCAACTGGTCGGGGTGTTTGAAACTGGTATGCCCCAGCTTGACCGTCAGATTGCGCAGATGCCGCTGGCCCGGTTTCAGGATACCTTTGCCATGCCCGGCGGGGCCCATAATATTGCCCTGACCGGCAAAACCCTGAACATTGTGAACCGGGCGCTGGACGATGTGCGCCTTATCGCGGCGCAGGATGGGCTGGTCGTGCGTGACTGGGCCGAACTACAACCGGCGATCAAGCAGGCGATCGTGCTGGATGCGTCCACCTCGGGGGCGATTTATATCAGCCTTGTGATTGTTGTGGTGTTTATAATTTTGAACACCCTGTTCATGTCGGTGCTGGAACGCACCCGCGAATTTGGTGTGCTTTTGGCGCTGGGGATGAAGCCGGGGCAGATTGGGCGCATGATGTGGATTGAACTGGTGATGTTGGCGGTGCTTGGGTGCGCCGTTGGCATCATTGTTGGTGGCGCTGTTTCCTATTACTTTCAGGTCTATGGCCTTGCCATTCCGAATATGGAGGACATGGAAGACATGATGGCCCAGTTTGGTTTGCCGTCGCGGATACATCCGGCGGTGACGTTGTTTAGCGCCCTTGCCGGCCCACTGGCGATCGTTGCGGGTGTGGCCATCGGCGGGATCGTCCCCTATCGGCGCATTAAGGGTTTGGAGCCGGTATCGGCAATGGGGTCAGCATGATGGAAACCTTTCGTATTCTGGCCCCGTTGGCGTGGCGCAACCTGTGGCGCAATCCGCGCCGCACGGTGATTACCCTGATCGTTGTGTCTGTGGGCCTGTATTCAATCCTGTTTTTTGCGGCCCTGATCGAAGCATGGGCGGACGCCAGCCGTGACCGCGCCCTGAATGTCATGACCGGAAGCGGGCAGATACATACCCAGGGGTACGCCGATGACCCCACCATCGGGCAGGTGTTCCCCCAGGCGGGGGGCGAATTGCTGGCCTATCTTGAGGGGCCTGAGATTTCAGGCTGGGCACCCCGTGTGCGTGTGCCTGCGGTGGTGCAAAGTGAATACCGCACCATGCCACTGACCCTAATTGGTGTGAACCCGACCGGGGAAAAGGCGATTTCGATTGTTCCCGACGGGATTGTCGAAGGGGCCTATCTTTCCGGCCCCGACGACCCGACGATATTTCTTGGGCAAAGCATGGTTGATCGGCTGAAAACCCGGCTGGGCAAGCGCGTTATCATACTGGCGCAAAACAGTGACGGCACGCTGGCCGAGCAAAGTTTTGAGGTCGGCGGAATTTATGATGGATTTTCCGAGATAGAGGACATGCTGGGCTTTGCCGGGCTTGAAACCGTGCAAACCCTGCTGGGGGCTGAGGGACAGTTATCGGAAATTGCCTATCGGGTGACGGACGAAGCCCGGCTTGATCAGGTCGGTCACGATCTGGGGCAAATCATTCCCGAACTGGATGTGCAATCCTGGAAAGACCTGTCGCCAATGGCGGCTATGGCCGAAGAATCCATGGGCGTGGCTGTGTTTATCTGGCTATGGGTGATGTTCATTCTGATGGCCTTTGGCATCATCAACACCCAGTTGATGGCTGTTTTCGAGCGGGTGCATGAATTTGGCCTGCTTCAGGCGCTGGGGATGCGGCCAAGGATGATCCTGCTGATTGTGACCCTGGAATCCAGCATTCTGGTCGGGATTGGCACCCTGATGGGTATTGCCGGGGCGGTGGCCACTATTCAGGCCATGTCGGGCGGATTGGATATCAGTTTTCTGGCCGAAGGTGCCGCAATGGCCGGGGTCGGGCAGGTTTTGTACCTGAAACTTGACTGGGGCCAGTTGATAGAACTGTCGATAATCGTCTGGCTGCTTAGTGTTGCCGTTACATACTGGCCTGCGCGCAAGGCCTCAAAATTCAGCCCGGTGGAGGCAATGGCCCATGTGTCCTGAACAAACCCCAATCGTTTCGTGTCGTGGTCTTGAAAAGAATTACCGTCAGGGCACCATTGATGTGCCCGCCCTGCAGGGGGTGGATCTGGATATTATGCCCGGTGACTTTGCCACGCTGGCCGGGCCGTCCGGGTCTGGTAAAACCACCCTGCTGAACATGATCGGCGGGCTGGACCTGCCAAGTGCCGGCAGCGTTGTTCTGGATGGTGAAACTCTGGAAAACCTGAACAAGTCCCAGTTGGCACAGCTGCGACTGGACAAAATCGGGTTTGTCTTTCAGGCCTATAACCTGATCCCGGTTTTGTCGGCCGTTGAAAACATAGAATTTGTTCTGCGTCTGGCCGGCACCCCAGCGAGTGAGCGCCACCAGCGCGCGATGGAATCCCTGCACGAAGTGGGGCTGGATGGCTTGGAAAACCGCCGCCCGTCCCATTTGTCCGGCGGCCAGCAACAGCGGGTGGCGGTGGCGCGTGCGCTGATCGGGCGTCCGGCAATTGTGCTGGCGGATGAACCAACGGCGAACCTTGATTCAAAAACCGCGCAAGAACTGATTGACCTGATGGCGCAGTTGAATGTTGAACGCGGTATTACCTTTTTGATGGGCACCCATGACGCGCGGGTCATTGCCCGGTCACGGCGCCACATCGAAATGACGGATGGAAGGATAACAGCAGATGAAATACGCGGTTCCTGAAATTAATGGCCGGGCCTTTTGGGCGTGTGCCTGTGCCCTGACATTTGCCAGCCCACTGGCGGCGCAGGATCTGAGTGGCCGGGTTGAACTGACCTATCGTAGTGTGTCCGCCGGGGCCGACAGTATGGTGGCCGCATTTGGCGGGCCGCAATATACCGGCATTTACGGCAATACCCGCCTGATGTGGAGCAAACGCTGGGGCGAGTGGGCCGCCGTTGCCCATTACAAATTGTCGCTGGAAACTGGTGAAAGTGCCGCGATAACGCGTGCCATGTCGGGGGCCATGCCCGCCCTGCCGCCCAGCACTTATTTTGACCTTAGCCGGACAATTTCCGACAGTGATGACCTGATCGCCACCCATTCCATTGACCGCCTGTCCCTAAGTTATTCTGCCCCGTCGTTTGTGGTGCGTGTCGGGCGACAGGCCCTGACATGGGGCAGTGGCATGGCGTTTCGCCCGATGGACCTTGTGGCGCCCTTTTCACCCGCCACGATGGACACCGAATTCAAGCCCGGCGCAGATATGATCTATATGCAATGGCTGATGAATGATGGTTCCGATCTGGAACTGATTGCCGTGCCCCGGCGAGAGGTCGCCGGTGGGCCGGCCACAATGGAGGCCAGCACCTTTGGAATGCGCTATCAGACCAGTGTTGGCGATCTGGGGGTGAATGTGATCGCCGCGCGCGATCATGGCGACTGGACTGCCGGGCTGGGCCTTTCGGGGTCGCTGGGCGGGGCGGCGTGGAACGCCGAGATCGTGCCAACACAACTGGCCGATGGTTCTGTGCGCACATCCGGGATGGTAAATATCAGCACGGCGATTGGTGTATTTGGCAAAACCGCAATGGTGTTTGGTGAATATTTCCACAATGGTTTTGGCGAAAGCGGCAATGCGATTTCGCTGGCGACCCTGTCGCCGGAACTGGTTGAACGTATGTCGCGCGGGCAGGTGTTCAACGTTGGGCAGGATTACCTGTCACTGGGCCTGTCGATGGAACTGACGCCGCTGGTATCCATAGGCGGCGGCGGGATCATTAATCTGGCGGATCAAAGTTATGTTGGCTCGGCCCAGTTGAACTGGTCCATTGGTGACAATTCCAACCTGATGATTGGCGCGCAAATTCCCGGCGGGGGGCGCGGCACCGAATTTGGTGGCCTGTCCCTTGGCGGGGGTGGTGCCCCCTATTTGGGGCCAGAACCTTCGGCCTTTGTGCAATACCGGCAATATTTTTAGAAAAATCTGCTGAAAGTCGTGGTTTTGCGGTATGCTTCGGTCTTGCAAGTGAGTGATTGATAACTTATCTGCTGGATGAATAGTCAGGGGCGATAAGATGGCGCAAAAAACATCGGTATGGAAAATTCTGTTTCGGATTGTGATCCTTTTGCTGGCAATTGCGGTTGGCGTCGGGATTGTTGCCAATTTCGTGTCCAAAAAACAGCCCCCCCAACGGGTTGAAAATGCGCAAATTCACCAACCCGTGCGGGTCCTGCAAACGGCCCCCATGAATGTCACCCTAAGTGCGTCTGGTTTTGGCACGGCTGCACCCGACAAAACATGGTCGGCCGTGTCCAACGTCAAGGGCCATGTGATCTATCGCCACCCTGATCTGGAAAGTGGTGCGCTGTTAGGCAAGGGCACGCTGTTGTTGGAAATTGATCCGGGCTTTTATCAGCTGGCGCTGGCCGAGGCCGACGCTGAAATCGCCAGCGTAGACGCCGAAATTGCCCAACTGCGTCAGGAAGCCATCAATATCGCCGCCCTGCTGGATTTGGAGCGCCAGCGCCTTGAACTGGCCGAGGCCGATCTTGAACGCACCCGCGAATTGGTGGCGTCAAACGCTGTGGCCCAGACCCGGCTGGACACCCAGTTGCGCACCACCCTGCAACAGCGTCAGGCGGTGCAATCCCTGATCAATCAGCAAAACATCACCCCAATCCAACAAACCCGCCTGCAGGCGCAAAAGGAACGCACCCTAAGTAAACGCGCGCAGGTTCAGGGCGATCTTGAGGATACCAAAATCTATGCCCCCTTTGATTTGCGTATTGGTGACGTACAGGTTGAAACCCACCAGTATGTGAACCCCGCGCAGCTGTTGTTTTCGGGTGACGGCACGCGGGCCGCTGAAATTGTGTTGCAGGTCCCGATGCAAAGCCTGCGCCGGGTGCTGGCAGAATTGCCAACCGATGACACCGGTCTGAATATCGCGTCCCTTGGGGCGCGGGTTCAGCAGGTTGGCGAAGATCAGACATGGGCGGCACAGGTTATTCGCGTTGCCAACGGCATTGACCCGGCGACCCGCACTGTTCGGGTGGTTTTGGGGGTGAAACAACCTGAAAACACGTCACATTTTGTTGATAACCCGCCCCTGCCAAAGGGCATGTATGTGCAGGGCACCCTGTTTGTTGATGCCGGTGAACCCCGGATGGTGATCCCGCAAAAGGCGATCCACGAAGGCTGGGTCTATCTGGTGGATGGGGACAGCCGGCTGGAACGGCGTGCGGTTGATGTTGCCTTTCAGCAGGGCGCGCTGGCGGTGATCAGTTCCGGCCTGCAACCGGGTGAAATGTTGATCCTTGATGATCTGGTGCCCGCGATCAGTGGCGCGCCACTGGAGGCGCACCGCGATCTGGGGGCAGAGGCCGCCCTGATGGCCAGTGCCGCCGGAGAAGTCCGGTGATCCGCTGGTTTGGCGGCCATCCGACGGCGGCAAATCTGCTGTTGATCGTGATGCTGGCGGTGGGGGTGTTTTCCGCGCCGACGCTGTTGCGCGAAACATTCCCTGATTATGCGCCGACCGAGGCACAGATCAACATCGCCTATCGCGGTGCCAGCGCCAGTGACGTGGAAGATGCGATTTGCCTGCGGGTGTCGAATGCGCTGAAAGGTGTCGCCAATCTGGAAGAACTGACCTGCACCGCGCAAGACAACGTTGCCAGCGCCGTGGCCAAAATGGAGCCCGGCGGCGATGTGGGGCGTTTTCTGGATGAGGTGGATACACAAGTTAACGCCATCACCGATTTCCCGCCCAATGCGGACGCGCCAATTATCAGTCAGCTACACACCACAGATCTGGTGTCGGCGCTGGCGATCTATGGTGACATGTCATTTGCCGATCTTGAAACTTATGTAAACGGGATTGAACAGCGCCTGTTTGACATCGACAACGTTGCCGCCGTGCGCATCAAGGGTCTGTCCCAACGCCAGTGGCAGATCGAAATATCAAGCGAGCTGTTGCAGCAATATTCCCTGTCGGTCAGTGATATTTCCAACCTGATCCGCCAGCAAAATATTGATATGCCCCTTGGCACCCTGCAAACGGATGCACAAAATGTTCAGCTGCGGTTTGTCAATCAAAGTCGCTCAATCGAAGACCTGCGCGGGTTGGTGGTCTTGTCCGGCCCGTCCGGGGGGGAACTGACCCTTGGTGATATTGCCCGGATCAGTCAGAAATATGATCTGGACGAAGAAAAAATTCTGTTCAACGACCAGCGTGCGCTGATCCTTGAAATCCATAAGAATAAGGAAAGTGATGCGATCAAAGTGATGGCCGACATCACCGAATTTCTGGCGGATGAACGGGCGGCGATGGATGGGCGTGTCACCCTGACCATCACGCAGGACATGACATCAATCGTGGCGGACCGTCTGAAAATGCTGGTCAGCAACGGCATTATGGGCCTTGTCCTTGTCGCCGCCACGATGAGTCTGTTTTACCGCCCACGACTGGCAATCTGGGCCATTCTGGGCCTGCCGGTGGCGTTTGCCGGGGCGTTCACGGTTATGGCGGTGTTTGGTTTGTCACTGAATATGATCACCCTTGTCGGGTTGCTGGTGGCCATTGGTATCGTGATGGACGATTCGGTGGTGATTACTGACAGTATTTCTGAACAGGCCGCCGCCGGCAAATCGCCCCTTGATGCGGTGACAACTGGGGTGAAACAGGTGTTGCCCGGTGTTGTGTCGTCCTTTTTGACCACGATTGCGGTGTTTGGGCCGCTGTCATTTTTGTCTGGTGATCTGGGCACGGTGCTTGAGGTGATGCCAATTGTTCTGCTGGCGGCCCTTGCGGCCAGCCTGATCGAAGCGTTTTGGATATTGCCC
>DAOURA010000111.1 GCA_030625325.1 Marinosulfonomonas sp. | reverse complement strand
AGATTGCCGTTACCAGCGTTGATCAAGACGTTACCGCCGCCAAGTGCGCTATAACCGTCGCCGCCACCAAGGATATAGTTGTTGGTAGCCAGCTTATAGACTGCATTCAGATCGATCTCTGAACCAGCAACCGTCAGCGATGCCACCCGCGAACCAGCAGGGGCACTTGGGTCATAGACATAGGCCATTCCCGATACCTGTGGGAAACGCCCTGCGCCTTTTTCGACCTGACTAACGCCGTTTTCAATAGCAGCCAAAATTTGCGCGCCGGTCAGTTCAGTCATCACTGTCGCATTGCCAAACGGCAGTTCGGTCATGATATCCTTGCGCGTTAACATGGTGCCCGCATCATATGTGCGATCGGCACGGATGCCGCCACCGTTTGCAATTGCCACGTCAGCGCCTGTTGCATCACGCAATGCGTCCGCAATCAGGTTACCCATCGCACTTTCTTCGCCACGAACCACGTTACGACGCGAGTCCATTGCGCTTACACTCACACCGATTTCGACATTCAGGCTTTCGTCCAACTGGGCCTGAAACGCGTCAACCATCGCCTGGGATTCAGGATCAGGTGTCACATCCATTGTGTCGATGAACCGGAACATCGGCGTCCAGCGCACCTTACGCTTACCGTCTGCTTCAGTGATCGTGATGTTGATATCCACGGGCGACAAATAACGCCCGTCAATCGATGTTTCCACATAGGCCGTGCGCCCGTCATAGGATGTGGCATAGGAATGGTCATCGCCCGACATGATCACATCAAACGCGCCGCTTGAAATCAGTTCACGGTCATTTGACTGATCTGTCTGAACCACGGCAATCACGAATTCCGCGCCTTCACCGCGCGCTGCATCAGCGGCAGCAATGGCTGTATCAACCGTATCCTGAAATTTCAGGTCCCCGGAACTTGTCACCGTTGGTGTGGTGTCTTGTGCCACCGGAATAAGGGCCACCTTCAGGCTGCCAAATTCCTTAAACATCACGCCACCAAGGCCATCCACGGGTGAACCGTCGGCATTTGTGATGTTGATCGCAGCCCACGGATACTTGGACGCGGCCATCTTTTCGAGAAAGTTATCAACCCCGAAATCAAATTCATGGTTGCCGGGAACAGCAATATCAAATGGCACAAGGTTGGTCAGATCAATGGTGTTCTGACCCTTGTCAAACCCTGACAGCACCGATGGTGACAGCATATCGCCGTCAAACACATACAACGTGTTCGGGTTAGCAGCACGTTCAGCGCGCGCAACTGCGTTCAGGCGGGCAAAACCCCCGCGTCCCTTTTTGTCTGAAAAGTTATAAACGTCGCCGATACCCAGAATGGTCAGCTTAATATCTTCGGCAATGGCGGGTGCTGCCAGCACACTGGTGCCCAGCAATAGTGCCACAAAGTTTTTTGTAAGGCGGTTCATTGGTTAATTCCTCTAACTGTTGATCGGCGCATTCTGACGCTTTTTGCGCCAAAGTCAAAGCCAAGGGATGGCTTATCCACAGGAAATATTGGCCCACAGCGCGCCCTGACCATTGACCCCAAAGGCATCTGCGGGCATTTGGGGTCAATGATTATCTATAAGATATTTCGCGGGCCCGAATGGGCAGAACTGCGCACCAATGGCCATACCGCCGGGGCACCGATTGATGTGGCCGACGGCTATGTGCATTTTTCCACCGGGCAACAGGTGGTTGAAACCTGCGCCAAACATTTTGCCGGGGAACAGGGCCTGATCCTGTTGGTGCTTGATTCTGATGATTTGGGTACATTCCTGAAATGGGAACCATCACGTGGTGGCGCGCTGTTCCCCCATTTGTACCGAACACTGCAACTGGATGACGTAATGTGGCAAACCGATCTGCCGCTGGGGCCAGAGGGGCATATTTTTCCTGACGGCGTGACATGACGCTTCTTGAAAAAACCGGCCTTGCTGTTTTACGCCGGTTTGACCCGGAAACTGCCCACAGGCTGGCGATTACTGCACTGCGCGCGCGCCTGACGGCCCGGCCCGGCCCCGTGTCCACACCGCGCCTTGCCACCGAACTGGCCGGCCTGAAGCTGCCAAACCCGGTTGGCCTGGCGGCGGGCTTTGACAAAAATGCCACCGCCATTGCCCCCCTGTCACGTGCCGGTTTCGGGTTTATTGAGGTCGGGGCCGCCACCCCGCGCGCGCAACCCGGCAACCCCAAACCACGGCTGTTCCGCCTGCCCCAGGACCGGGCCGCGATCAACCGCTTTGGGTTCAACAATGATGGCATGGACGTAATCGCCGACCGGCTGGCAGCCCGGTGCGATGGCATTCCCGTGGGCCTGAACCTTGGGGCCAACAAAGACAGCAACGACCGCTTGGCTGATTTTTCAACCGTGCTGAAAACCTGTGGCGCTTATATTGATTTTGCTACCGTCAACGTGTCATCCCCCAACACCGAAAAGCTGCGTGAACTACAGGGCAAAGCCGCGCTTTCAGCAATTTTGAGTGATACCATTCAAACCCGCAACGCCCTGCCCCGGCCAATCCCGATATTTCTGAAAATCGCACCGGGGCTGAGCAATGACGAACTGGCCGATATTGCCGAGGTCGCGATCATCAGCGGGGTTGATGCCATCATCGCCACCAACACCACCCTGTCGCGCGATGGGCTGCACAGCCCGGACCGCGATCAGGCCGGTGGCCTGTCCGGCGCCCCGTTGTTTGACAAATCCACCCGCGTTCTTGCCCACCTGTCGCAGATTACCGATGGTAAAATTTTTCTGATCGGCGTTGGCGGCATTTCCAGCGCGGCTGATGCCTATGCCAAAATCAGGGCCGGGGCCAGCGCGCTACAATTATACACGGCCATGATTTATCAGGGCCTGTCACTGGCGGCTGACATCGCACACGGTCTGGATGAATTACTTGAAAGGGACGGCTTTGCCAATGTGGCGGACGCTGTCGGAACCGATAGGGAAAAATGGTTATGAACGTTACAATCTGGCACAACCCGCGGTGTACAAAATCACGCGCCACACTGGCCCTGCTGCAAGATCGCGGGCTTGCCCCGGATGTGCGCCTTTATCTTGAAGATGCACCGGATGTTGGTGAAATCATCACCGTGGCCGGGCTGTTGTCCTTGCCGGTATCCGGGTTCGTGCGAACCGGGGAAAGCGTGTTCAGGGACCTTGGCCTTGGCAAGGGTGACGATGACGCAAAACTGGCCGATGCCATGGCCGCCAACCCGGCGCTGATTGAACGCCCCATTGTCATTGCCAACGGCAAGGCCGCCATCGGCCGCCCCCCCGAGGCAGTGCTGGATATCCTATAGGCGTTCAGGCGGCGGCGCATCTGCGCCTGCCTCAAGTGCGCGGTATCCCCAGCCCAGCGTAACAGCCCGCGCCACATTCAACACCATCAGCGCCAGCCACAGCCCGTGGTTCCCAAACGGCACCAACACCACCAGCGCCAGCACATAAATCACCCCCGACAGGATCATCGCGTTTCGCATCTGTCGGGTACGGGTGGCCCCGATATATATTCCGTCCAACATCCATGACCCAACCCCAATCAGGGGCGCGGCCACGATCCACGGCAGGTAAATCCGCGCCTCGGCGCGCACCTCGGGGGATGTGGCCATCAGGTCAATTATCCACGGCCCCGCGATCAGAAAAAACAGCGCAAACGGCACCGCCATGCCAACACCCCACTGGGATGTGACAATCGCCGCACGGCGCAACCCGCCCCGGTTGCGCGCGCCCAGCGCGCCCCCCACCAGGGCCTCGGCGGCAAAGGCAAAACCATCCAACCCATAGGCCATGATCTCAAGGAACTGCAAAATCACCTGATTGGCGGCCAGCGTTACATCACCATAGCGCGCCCCAAGAAACAGGAACGACGTGAAACTAAGGTGCAAAATGATGGACCGCACCATGATGTCACCATTCACCGCCATCATCCGCCGAATTTTCACCCGGTCAAAAATGCGCGCCCAATCGTGCCAGCGTTCGCCCCTGAACGCCGGGCGGCACAGCCACAGCCCCAGCGCCAGACCGCTCCACTCCGCAATCAGGGTCGCCACGGCAACCCCCTGAACCCCCCAGCCCAGCCCCAGCACAAACCAGAGATCCAGCCCAATATTCAGCCCGTTCATCCACAGTTGCAACAACAGGATGCCACGGGTGCGCTCGGTCGCAATCAACCAACCGGTCACCGCATAAAGGGAAATGGTCGCCGGCGCGCCCCAGATGCGGATCGACAGATAATCCTGCGCCAGGGCCTCAACCTCACCCGACGCCGGGGCCAGGAAAAAGGCCCCCCGAAACAGAAAAACCTGTGCAACAACAAACACCGCCCCCATCCCCGCGCCCAGCAACAGCGCACGCATCAACAGGGCACCTGTTTCGGCCTCATCCCCCGCGCCGCGCGCCTGTGCGACCAACCCGGTCGTGCCCATGCGCAGAAAACTAAGAACCCCGTAGATCACCGCCAGAATAACCGCGCCAATCCCCACGGCACCAATCGGGGCCGCCAGCCCAAGCTGACCAACAACACCGGTATCAACCGCCCCCAGAATGGGCACGGTTACATTGGATAAAACAATCGGAACGGCGATTTTCAGAACCCGCCGGTGGGTAACCGGTACCGGATCAGCCATCGCGCGCAGGCATCAGGAAATGCCCGGTGGCCTGTGCAAACGGGCGGGCCTGATTGTCCTGCCAACCCTCAACATGCACCGACGCATAGCGCCGCCCAGACCGGTTGACCCGCGCGCGTGCATAGGCGTCGCGCGGCAGACCCGTGCGCAGGTAATCCACCGTGAAATCAATGGTCTTGGGCAGACGCGGCAGGTGGCTGCGATCCACCGCTTGCGGGTCAATCCGCCCGGCTTCGATATCGTCCCACAGCATGGTCCAGCTTAGCTCAATAATCGCCGTGACCTCAAGAAAGGCCGCCGTCGCGCCCCCGTGCAGGGCCGGCAACATCGGATTGCCGATCAGCTTTTCATCATAGGCCATTGTCGCGGTCAGTTCATCACCGCGCCGGGTGAAATCGATCCCCATGAAACGGATGTATGGCACACCTTCCACCAGGGCCTTTAACGCACCATCACGGCGCTGTTTGATCACCTGTACGGGTTCGGGGCGGGGGCGGTTCATTTCTGCGCCTCGACCGTAAAGGCACCGGTTGCAGACGCCACCGGGCGATCACGGTCATCATCCATTGCGCTGGCCCGCACAAAGGCCACGGATTTGGTCACATGATAACATTCCGCCCGCGCCACAATTGCCTGCCCCGGTGTCGCCGGGCGCATATAATCGATCCGCAAATCCAGGGTCGCCGTGGTCAGGGACCCGGTTGGGTGACTCATCACTGCGGCGCCTGCACAGGTGTCCATCAACGCCGAGACCGCGCCCCCATGGATAACCCCGGTTTCCGGGTCACCAATCAGGTCATCCCGGTAAGGCAGCCGGATTTCCGCCGTTCCATCCCCAAATTCAACCAACTCTATCCCAAGGGCGCGGGCATGTGGCAACGCCTCTATCATCATGCGGCCGATTTCCTGCTGACGCTCTGTCACGATTGATCCAATTCTTTTGCTGTCTGACCCGTTTCAGGACACACCCTGCCCCGCTTTTTGCGGGTATCTTATCTAGCACTTTGGATATCCCCAAAAACCCTGTAACGTCACCCTAAAAAACCAATGGAAGAAAAATGAAGAATAAAAGACTGCTTATTGTTGGAACTGCTGCTGTAATTTTTTTGCTGATCGGGTGGACACTGGCAGGGGCCGTACCCACCATTGAAATCGCCTGGGTGTTATCGCTTTTGTTACTGACGGTTTTTCTTTTTTCGTTTGAAATCATACCCATAGACATCGCCGCCCTGTCGATCCTGGTGATGCTTGGGTTGTCGTCCATTCTGGCCCCGGTGATGGGCCTGCAAGAGGGGCTGGTTGATATCAACGGGCTATTTGACGGGTTTTCGTCCAACGCGGTTATTTCGATTATCGCGGTGATGATCATCGGCGCAGGTCTGGATAAAACCGGCATTATGAACATCGTCGCGCGCCGTATGCTGAAAATGGGCGGCAAAACTGAAAAACGCATTATTCCACTGATATCGGGCACGGTTGGGGTGATTTCAGGGTTTATGCAGAATGTTGGCGCGGCGGCGTTGTTTTTGCCGGTGGTGCGGCGCATTTCCACCCGGTCACAAATTCCGATGTCCCGCTTGCTGATGCCAATGGGGTTTTGCGCCATTTTGGGCGGCACTTTAACAATGGTTGGCTCCAGCCCGCTGATCCTGCTGAATGATCTGATTATCAATGCCAATGCCGCCCTGCCCGCCGATCAGCAACTGGAAACCTTTGGCCTGTTTGCCGTTACGCCAATTGGCATCGCGCTGGTTCTTTCGGGTATCTTGTATTTCATGCTGCTTGGGCCGCTGGTCCTGCCAAAAAGCATAACCATCACCCAAGAAGGCACCTCAACCCGTGACTATATCAGGCAAACCTACGGCATAGATTACGTGATGTCAGAGGCTTACGTGCCCTCATCATCCAAACTGATCGGCCACAACCTGGACAGCTTTGAAACCGAATACGGGGTGCGCGTTGTTGCGGTTACATCTGGGCGCAAACTGCGCATGGGGTCCGGCGGCCTTGCCCCGGACCTGCAAGTTCGCGCCGGCGACGTTCTGGCCCTGATCGGGGAACGTGAAACCGTGGTCAGTTTTTGCTTTAATTTCGGAATAAACCTTAGGGATGAACTGGAAGCTTTTTCCGAATTGCTGGCGCCAACACATTCGGGGCTGGCCGAAATTGTTATTTCCCCAACGTCTTCGCTGGTTGGGGAAACCGCGCGCACCCAACGGCTGCGGGCGGCCTATGGCGTTTCAACGCTGGCCATCATCCGCAGCGGCAAGGTCTACCGCGAAGGCCATGACGTGCGCAGCGTTCAGTTCGCCCCCGGTGACACCGTTTTGACATTCGCCGACTGGACCAGCCTTGAACGCTTTCAGGGCAGTCATAAAATCGTGGTCACCAGTGAACACCCCCACGAAGAAGTGCGCGCCAACAAGGTTGTGCATGCGCTGGTGTTTTTTGCCATCGCAATGGGGCTGGTCCTTTTGACCGACCTGCGCCTGTCGGTTGCCCTGCTGGTTGGGGCACTGGGTATTATCATCAGTGGCGTCCTTGACCCCGACGAAGCCTATGCCGCCGTCAGTTGGAAAACGGTGTTTTTGTTGGCCAGCCTGATCCCCCTTGGGCGGGCGGTGGAAACCTCGGGCACCGCGGCATGGATCGCCGATCAGATCCTGAATTCACTGGGTGATATTTCGATCTGGCAACTGCAACTGGTGATCGCGGTGCTGGCCACCATGTTTACCCTTGTGATGTCCAATGTGGGGGCCAC
>DAOURA010000004.1 GCA_030625325.1 Marinosulfonomonas sp. | reverse complement strand
TTCGCACGCTGTTGCAGTTGCCGGCGCTTTTTGATCAGGGAATTCAACTTGGCCTGCTCGGCGTCCAGATCAACCGCAACCGGCACATCCCGTGAATAGGCGACCGGTATGGTGCAAAACACGTCTTCGCCGTCGATCTGGCCGCAAACCTGCTGTTCGTCTTCAAAGTATTTTTCGGTCCCGATTGCATAGCCGCGATTGATGTTACCTTGCGTGGTTGAAATCAGATCTGACATAACCCTGACTTCTTTACTGGCGCTGTAAATGCACATTTCCTGCGGGCTGGCACAGGCGGTAAGGGTCAACAGGGCGATCAGGGCGATGGGGCGCATGGGGCAGTCCTTGCATGGGTTGCGTTGGCCCCAAAATAGATGGCATGTGACGAATTTGAAAGCAGGTTACTGATGGCCATGCGATTTTGCGCCGAAAAGGGGTGATGATATGGATGAAATGATCGGACAAAAGGCGCAGGCTTCGGCGTGGTTTCGCAGCCTTCGTGACGACATTGTTGCACGCTTTGAGGCACTGGAAGACAGCCAGACAACCGGCCCATTCGCCGACCAGCCCCCGGGCCGGTTTGAGCTTAGCGAAACAAAACGCACCTCTGAAGATGGCACAGACGCAGGTGGTGGCTTGATGAGTGTGCTGCGCGGCGGGCGGGTCTTTGAAAAGGTCGGCGTCAATATTTCCACCGTGCAGGGGGAACTGGGCAAACGCGCACAGGCCGCAATGGCCGCCCGTGGTGTGCCCGGCATGGCCGATGACCCGCGCTTTTGGGCATCGGGTATTTCGCTGGTGGCGCATATGCAAAACCCACACACGCCGTCGGTTCACATGAACACGCGGATGTTTTGGACACCGCACGCCTGGTGGTTTGGCGGTGGTTCAGACCTGAACCCCTGCATTGAATACCCCGAAGACACCGCCCATTTTCACGCCGTGCAAAAAACCCACTGCGATCCTCATGATCCCACCTACTACCCGCGCTATAAAAAATGGGCGGATGAATATTTTTACGTTCCCCACCGCAACCGCGCCCGCGGGGTTGGCGGCATCTTTTTTGATGACCACAACACTGGCGACTGGAACGCCGACTTTGCCTTTACCCAATCCGCAGGCCGTGCGTTTTTGCCCGCCTATGTGCCATGCGTTGAAAAACGCCGCGATACGCCGTGGGGCGCCGCCGACAAAGACACCCAACTGATCCACCGCGGGCTATATGCCGAATATAATCTGGTCTACGACCGGGGCACCAAATTCGGCCTTGAAACCGGCCATGATGCCAATGCGGTATTGATGAGTCTGCCACCATTAGCCAAGTGGGTATAAGCCTGCCAAACGCCCCAACCCCCACATAAACCCTGCGCAATAGTACTGAGGAACCCCAGCCTGATGGTGTTTCTGACACTGGTCATGCCACCAAAACTGAACCGCTGGGCCAACATAATTGTGGCGCTGCTATACGCCCTGACAATTATCGGCAGCTGTATAGACGAGACATGGATATACTTCCTGCTCGGCAGCGCGGTAGAGGTGATATTGCTTCTGGTGCTTGTCCGGTTCGCGTGGAAAATGCCGGGGTGAGGGGCGCGGGTACAATTGGAACCCCTTGCCCGGCCACGCCTGGTCTGATCCCGGACACCCACGGGCATCTCAGTACAACATAGCCCCAGCGAGTGGAGGCTAAATCTGCGTCAACAACTGATAGCCAGGCATCGTAACTGCTTTGACCGTTGTAATTGGGTCAGTATGGATCCAGGTCGTGCGTTCCATTACGAAAAGTGCTTCGTTGACGTCTGTGCCGAGAATACCTGAATAGTGGTCGCCTGCGCGCGCCGCATAAAATCTCAGATCACAACGACTGTAGGGCTTGTTGCGTACAAGCCATTCATTCGCGCTCTTTTTGCTCAGATCAACATCTGCAAGATCAGGCACCGTCTGTAAGGAGACCCAGCGATCCTCGTAAATATATGGCCGTTGATTGGCCAGATGCAGAGCCTGAATGCGCAACATTACTTGTGGCGCCCCAAGACCAAAATTCGCCGTGACTGGGACTGGTGTCAGGCCCGACGACATTTCTAACAGCTGATAGCCATAGACGCCGCCCTTTTGTTCAACCTCCATGCGGGTAATCGGGATGTCCAATATCGCACGGGTTACTGGATCGGCGCGCACGATAGTTCCACCTTTGCGCCGCCTCTCCACTATTCCGCTGTCTGATAAATCCCGCATAGCGCGCTGAACGGTCGTTCGGGCACAGCCAATATCGCGCGCGATATCCTCGTCTTTTGGCAACTTATCACCCGGTGCGTATGTGGAGTCCAAGATTTTACCTTGGATTTCATTCCGCACGTTTTTCCATGAGTGTCGGACGACAACTGTCAAAACTGTGTCCTCAAATTGTCTTATTTTGTTTATCTCTCGGCATAGGTTTCGGAACATTTTCCGCCGCCGAGAGAATTCAATTGACTATTTTATGTGCATACTTAATATCTTTAAGTATGCACATAATCAAGGCCGTATCTAATACTTGTGTACATATAACCCCGGATGCGCTGGACTCCGCCAGTGCAAGACATTTGTGAATTAAGGCGGATTATTCGTTAGATATTTGAGAAATCCCAGTCCTGAATGTGGCTGGATAGTAGTATTGATCCGCGTCGGATGGCCCTCGCAACAAACAGGTTCACGGCGCAAGATTCTGAAACCAAGCACTTACTAAAATGCCCCTGCAAATATGAAACGACACCTGAACTGGGAGAATAAAATGACACTACGAACAACACTTCTGGCGGCAACCATCGGGCTTGGCTCGATGGTCTCGCCTGGTTTCGCCGAAAACATCAAAATTGGCTTCAATGTACCGCTTACCGGGTTCGCTGCGGCGGACGGGAAATCAGCCCTGGGCGGGGCCGAGCTTGCCGTCGAGCAAATCAACGGCGCTGGTGGTATCAACGGCGATATGCTGGAACTTATCGTTTACGACGATCAGGCTTCACCAAAGGAATCCGTTCCAATTGCGCAAAAACTGATCGAGCGTGATGACGTTGTTGCCGGGGTTTCGGGCAGCTATTCGGGTGCTACGCGGGCAGCCGCAGGGATTTTCCAGGAAGCTGGTATTCCATACATCTCTGCTTTTGCAATCCATCCTGATATTACGCGTGCTGGTGATTATGTCTTCCGCACATCATTTGTAGGCGAAGTACAAGGACGTGCTGGGGCCAAATTGGTTGGTGAGTCACTTGGTCTGAAAAAAGCCGTGATCGTAACGCTGCAAAATGACTTTGGTAAGTCGCTTGCGTCGGGCTTTAAAGAGGTTGCCGGTGATTATGGCATCCAGGTGATTGGTGAATACGAATACAGCATCAAAGATCGCCAATTTGGACCAATCGTGTCCAAGATCCGCGCCGACAACCCTGACGTCATCTATGCCACTGGCTATTTCTTTACAGCCGGCCCTCTGGTCAACCAATTGCGGGCGGCAGGTATCACGACGACAGTTATTGGCCAGGAAGGGTATGACTCGCAAAACTACATCAATATTGCGGGTGCAGCAGCCGAAGGCACGATCATAACAACGTCACTTGATCGCGATTCTTCTGCGACAGAGACACAGGACTTTATCGCGGCATTCGAGAAAAGATCCGGCCACAAGTCTGATATGGTTGCCGCCTCTGCGCATACCGCGATTAAGGTACTGGCAGCTGCGCTGCAATCATCCGGCGCCATGGGCGGGGAAGCGCTACGCGATGCGATCTCTGCAACAGACCTGACGGCGTCAACAGGGCGGATAACCTTCAATCAGCTTGGCGAAGTTCAAAAGTCGGTACAGGTTCAAATTGTGAAAGATGGTGAATGGCGCCATCACTCTGTAATCGATGACACCGCGTTGCTGGCACCACCGACCGAATAAACGCTGCATAAGCGCCGCCCGATCAAGTTGGGCGGCGCACAACCTCCAAAGTCTTCACCCGAGCTCGCAACAGAGAGCCCGAACAATGGACCGCCGAAATGTTATATCTGGAATTGCTTTTCCAAGGGATTGTGCAGGGCAGCATCTATGCCCTGATCGCGCTGGGTCTGACGTTGGTTTATGGTCTGCTGCGCATTTTGCATGTGGCACACGCGGCGCTTTTTACCCTTGGTGGATACCTTGGTGTAATCATTACAAACGCCACTGGCAGCCTTGCATTGGCCACGGTGATATCGATGGTTGTTGTTGGTTTTGTCGGGATGGCAGTTTATAAACTGGCTTACGAACCTTTGCTGTCCAAGCCACCGTTTATCGCACTGATTGCTTCTATAGCGTTATTTATTGCATCCGAAGAAATCTTTCGCATCATCTTTGGCCCCTATGGGCTGTCCTATACCACCCCCCCGCTGCAAGGGTATTTTGTGCTGTTTGACGGCTTTTTCCTGAAACATGGTGAGGCGCTGGTGATTGTTCTGTCGGTCGTCATGCTGGCGGCTTTGGGCTGGTTTTCTACCAAGACTCGGCTTGGGGTTTCATGGCGGGCAACGGTAACCGATCCGGATATGGCAAGCGCCTTTGGCATCAACACACAGAATGTGCGCTATATGAATTTTTTCATCGGCTCGGCACTTGCGGCTGCTGCAGGTGTGCTGGTGGCCCTGCTTAACAATCTTGTTGAACCTTCAATGGGCAGCGTGGCGTCTTACAAAGCTTTGGCGATTATCGTTTTAGGCGGCCTTGGCAGTATTCGGGGCACTTTGATCGCCGCGATGGCAATAGGGATCATTGAATCTTTTGGAACCATTTATATCGGTCATTTGCTGGACCGCGACGCGTTGGCCTTCGCATTCCTGATCGTTGTTCTGATGCTAAGGCCCCAGGGGCTGTTGGGGGCCAAGTAGATGGCCTATGAAATCACCCTGGTCACAACAATGGCCATCAGCATCCTTTTTGCGCTCAGCCTGAATTTCATCACCGGGTTCTGTGGCCAAATCAGCCTTGGACACGCGGCATTCATGGGGGTAGGCGCATATACATCTGCCATCATGATGAAGGCAGATATTCCATTTCTTTTGACGATTCCCGCCGCTGCGATACTTGCCGGTATTTTGGGCCTACTTGTGGGGTTCGCCAGCCTGCGTGTGCGGCATGACTTTCTGGCCATCACAACCATGGGCGTAGTATTCCTGTTTGTCGGGATCGTCCGGCAACAGGAATTTCTAGGCGGTGAGATCGGAATTTCCGGCATTCGCGGATCATCATTTGGCCGCCTTGGGTTTATGGCGATTTGTTTGGGCCTGGCGGGGGCGTTTGCAGCGTTCTCACTTTTGATCAAACGGTCTTGGATGGGCTATGTTTTTGACTCTATTGCTGACAACGAAGACGTGTCCAGAATTCTTGGTATAGACGTTTCAAAATACAAACTGATCGCGTTTGTGGTCGGAACATCTGCGGCGGGTATCGCCGGGGCGCTTTACGCACAACATTTCCGGTTTGTCGGCCCTGACAGCTTTGGCTTTGTAGAATCTATCACCGTTCTGGCGATGGTCATCGTTGGCGGCATCGGATCGGTCTGGGGGGTCGCCGTGGCGGCCGCTTTCCTAAGCGTGATGCCTTTGCTGTTCCAATTCGTGAATGACTTCAAAATCCTAGCCTACGGTGCATTATTGTTCGCAATGATGCGGTGGGCACCAGACGGGTTGGCGGGAATTGTTGCGCGATCCATGAAAAAATTGCGGGGCCGGTCATGACATATCCGGTTCTGGAAGTATCCGATGTGACCGTCCGGTTTGGCGGTGTGGTTGCCGTGGACGGTGCATCACTGACCATCAAGGCGGGTGAATTGATCGGCTTCGTCGGTCCAAACGGCGCTGGCAAGACAACATTGATGAGGGTGATAACCGGCATTATCAAACCCGATGAGGGCCAAGTTTTGCTGGGGGGCAAAGATCTGGCCGGGCTGGCAGTTAACCAACGTATCCGTGCAGGTCTGGCCCTGGCGCAGCAAATCGTTCAGCCATTAAAAGCAATGACTTTACTGGAAAACGTAGCGCTGGCTTGCGGAGCCGAAAAAACCCGCAATCCATTTTCAGCGATGGTGTCTTTTGATCGTGACGCCGAGAACAGGCGCGCGTTAGAACTGCTGTCACGGGTTGGGTTGCGTGAGGCAGCCAACCTGGAGCCCGCAAAACTGCCGCTGGGATATCTCAAGCGGCTGGAAGTCGCCCGCGCCCTTGCACTAAATCCACAGCTTTTGTTGTTGGACGAACCACTTGCCGGACTTAATCAATCCGAAGCAAGCGAATTAGCTGACCTGATAAAAGCCCTCAACGCCGATGGGCTTCCAATCCTGCTAATCGAACACAACCTGCGGGAAGTTATGCGTATATGCCCGCAGGTTTACGTTCAGGACCAGGGCCGCCCGCTGGCATTTGGACCAACTGAGGAGGTCATGAGCCGACCGGACGTCATTCAAGCCTATATGGGGGGGAACACCAATGCTGCAGGTCAATAATCTTTCCGCCGGTTATGGCGACATCATTGCCGTGCGGGGCTTTTCCTTTTCGGTCGAGCCGGGCAAGATCCTGGCACTGGTCGGTGCCAATGGGGCAGGAAAGTCTTCAACGCTGATGTGCCTGATGGGGCTGGTCGAACGAAAGGCCGGGACAATTTTGATGAATGGCACAGATCTGTCGGACATGAAAATAGAGGCGCGTATCACAGCGGGCCTGGCCATCGTTCCCGAAGGTCGCCGTATTTTCCCCGACCTCTCAATCCGCGAAAATCTAATGGTTGGTGGGCATATTGTGGCCGAGAGTGTCATGTCATCAGGGATTGATATGGTCTATGAATTCTTTCCGCGCCTGGCTGAGCGGCAAAGCCAGGCCGCCGGTTCGTTGTCGGGCGGCGAACAGCAGATGCTCGCAATAGGCCGGGCACTGATCTCTCGCCCCCAAATTCTCATTGTTGACGAGCTATCGCTGGGACTAATGCCGAAAGTTGTGGATCAGTGCTATGGCGTGTTGGACAAACTGAAGAGCGAGGGGATCGGTATACTTTTGGTTGAGCAAAATACGGAACGTGTTCTGGACGTCGCCGACGACATCTGCGCACTGGAGGCCGGAAATTTGATCTGGTCCGGCACAGCAAATGAGGCTCAAAAAAATACATCGCTGACCAAAAAACTGATGGGCGTTCACTAACTAATTCGACCAGCCCAAATCATGGCGGAGGCTCTGGCCGAGAAAAATTTCTTGAGGTGGGTAGGGCAATTTTTGCGCCTGCTCATTGAGTGTTCCAGGGTGTGGGCGCGTAGAAACGCCGCCCAGTCACGGCTGGTATATTACGAACCTTGGTCCGTATGCATCAGAACAGGTTGCGTTGGTTTGCGTCGCCAGACAGCCAAGTATAAAAACCCCTCGTAGGTCTTGATGTAGGTAATATCGGACACCCAGACCATGTCCGGCGATGCCACATCAAACTGGCAATCCAGTGTATTGTCGACCACGACAGATGGGCGAAACCGCTCACCCTACATCACCCCCCCCACTACCCCCACTACCCCCAAAACCCCGGTTTCACGCTCATATGCAATTCATATGGTTTTCATATACCCGGGTTTTCGCCACAAAACGCCCACCCGCCGTCGCGATCCCCCCTTGACCATCACCCCGGTTTCACGCCAAATACCCGCGCATGGTTTCCCCATTCAACATGCCAAGCATGGGGGGAGCATATGGGAATGTGGTGCGGGTGACCCAATCAGGGGCCTTATTCCACAGCCGCCCCCGCGACTGTAAGCGGTGAGCGTTTCGTCAATAACCACTGGGTAAAACCGGGAAGGTGACGGCGCGCTTCGACCCGCAAGCCAGGAGACCAGCCATGCGTGAAACCTTACCCCCCCGTCGGGTGTGACGGGTACAGGAGAAACGAACATGACGACCAAAGTACAGACACAAACCCTTGTAGATACACAGCTTTTTGGCATTGCCGGGGTGGCCCTTGCGGGTATTATGCTGCTGTTTGCGGCCGGATTTGCCCAAGGCTCAGTGCTGCATGACAGTGCGCACGACACGCGCCACGCCATCGCATTTCCCTGCCACTGATCCTATGACCAGACATTTGGTGACCAGCGCGCTGTTCGCTGGTTTGGCGGCTGGCCTGATGGCGGCTTTGCTTCAGTTTTGGCTTGTGATCCCGCTGTTGCTTGAGGGCGAATTATACGAATCTGGCGTGCGCGCCCATTTCGCCGCCAGCCTGTCCGCCCCTGTCCAAAGCCCCGCCGGCCCCGCCTTTGGCCTGACCCAGGACATATCGCGCCACCTTTTGACGGCAGGCTTCAATGTGGTGGCTTTTACGGGTTTTGCCCTTATTTTAATGGCCTTTATGGCATTTGCCGAGCGGGCCGGGCACACCCTGACGCCCCGCGCCGGTATCATCTGGGGCCTGTCCGGTTTTTACGTTATGCAATTTGGCCCGGCCATTGGCCTGCCCCCCGAATTGCCCGGAACAATCGCGGCCGAGGTGTCCCCACGCCAAATATGGTGGATCACCGCCGCCATTGCATCGGGCCTTGGGCTGGCGCTAATCGCGTTTTCGCGCCGCCCGGCCCTGTGGCTGATTGGGCTGATCGCCCTGATCCTGCCCCATATATTTGGCGCGCCGCACCTTGATACCTACTTTGGCATTGCCCCGCCGGAATTATCCGCGCTTTTCGTCACCCACAGCCTTGCCGCCGCCGCCGGTGCCTGGGCAACCCTTGGCTTTCTAGCCGCCTATTTCTGGACCCGCGCCAAACGCGCGTGATCCCAACTTTAACGGAGCCTGCAATGGCAACTAAGATCCCCACCACCGTAATTACCGGCTTTCTGGGCAGCGGAAAAACCACCCTGATCCGCCACATGCTGGCCAATGCAAACGGCAGAAAAATCGCCCTTATCATCAATGAATTCGGTGACTTAGGCATTGACGGCGACATCCTGACAGGCTGTGGTGACGAAACCTGCACCAGTGATGATGTGATGGAACTGTCCAACGGTTGTATCTGCTGCACAGTGGCCGAAGACTTTATCCCGACCATGCAAAAACTGCTGGCGCGCGATGTGCGCCCGGATCACATCGTCATTGAAACATCGGGGTTGGCACTGCCCCAACCACTGGTGCGGGCCTTCAACTGGCCCGAGATTTCGACCCAGGTCACCGTGGATGGCGTGGTCACCGTGGTGGACGGCAAGGCGGCCAGTGACGGCCAGTTTACCCATAATGTCGCGGCCGTGGATGCCCAGCGAAAACTTGATGAAAACCTTGACCACGAAACACCCCTGTCCGAACTGTTCGAAGACCAAATCGCCTGCGCAGATATGATTGTAGTGAACAAAATTGACCTGCTGGATGACGCCCAGACCACCGCCCTGACCGACCGCCTGCGCCAGGATTGTCGCAATGGGGTCCAGATCGTCAAAACATCTATGGGCGCGCTGCCGGTTGATATCCTACTGGGCCAGGGCGCAGGGGCCGAGGGCGATCTGAGCAACCGCCACGAACTGCATCACCACCACCATGACGACGAAGACGGCGACGACCATCATCACCACGATCACGATGATTTTGAAAGCTTTGTGGTCACACGGTCAGAAATCACAAACCCCGAGGAATTTGCCAAACAGGTGTCCGACGTCATAAAAACCCATAACATCCTGCGCCTGAAGGGGTTCGCAAGCGTAACAGGCAAACCAATGCGCCTGACCCTGCAGGCCGTTGGCCCACGCATTGAGACCTATTTTGATCGCCCCCTGACGCCTGATGAACCACGCCAAACCCGCCTTGTGGTGATCGGTGGCGCTGGCCTTGACCGGGCGGCCATCACCGCCGCCCTAAGTGCATGACCCTGACAATCACACAGGAAAACCCGCTGACCGATGAAGGTCGCGCCCTTATTAACGGCTCCGAAACTGCCCTGCGTGCAGTATATGCAGCCGACGAATGCTTTTCCTTCACCGCAGATGAACTGGCCAAACCCGGCGTCCGGTTCTTCGTTGCACGCAAGGGTGGCACACCGATTGGCTGCGTTGCCCTGTGTGATTGTGAAACTTACGCTGAAATCAAACGCCTGTTCGTAACACCGGACGCGCGCGGCACGGGGGCTGCACGAAAACTTATGCAGCACCTCGAAGATCAGGCCCGAACATCAGGCCACAACCTGATCCGCCTTGAAACCGGGCCAAAACTTGCCGCTGGCGTCGCGCTCTATAAATCCCTCGGCTATAAAACCCGGGGCCCGTTTGGGGATTATCCCGAACACCCCGCCAGCCTTTTCATGGGAAAAACCCTGTAAACGAAAGACACACGCCCTGCCTCTTCTGTTCAAAAATATCCGCGCCGCAGGCTTCTGCCCCAACCACAGGCATACCCGCTGATGCACCTTCTTGCCGCCACCCCCGGCACGGTCGATGACGGTGAACCGGTTGATCTGGGCCAGACCCCGGCAGATGTCCTGTTCATCTCTGCGGCCGACACCGAACTCGCGGCACTTTCACAGGCGCGCGGCGAAATGGCCGACCCACCATCCCTGCGTCTGGCCAACCTGACCCACCTGAAACACCCGATGTCGGTGGACCTGCATATCGAAAACTGCGCCACAAAATCCGGGCTGGTGGTTGCCCGAATTCTGGGCGGGGCCGCCTACTGGAAATACGGGCTGGAACAATACGCCGCCCACCTGCATGCCGCTGGCGTGCCCTTTGCTGCCCTGCCCGGCGACGACAAACCAGACCCCGACCTGCACAACCTTTCAACTGTCTCAGACGCTGATTACCAATCCCTTTGGGCCTATTTCGTCGAAGGCGGGCCTGAAAATTCGACGAATTTTCTGGCTTACACAAAATCAATGCTTGGTGGCGGCACACAGCCCGCCGCGGCCAAACCACTGCTGCGCTCTGGCCTTTACTGGCCCGGCGCCGGTGTCTCGGATCTGGCATCCATCCGCAACAACTGGACCCCCGGCGCGCCCACCATCCCGATCATCTTTTACCGCGCCCTGTTGCAGGGTGCAGGGCTGAACCCGATTAACCGGCTGACCCGCGCACTTTTGCGCAAGGGGCTGAACCCGCTACCGGTGTTCGTTGCCTCACTAAAGGACACCCTGTCGGCTGCAACGCTCGACAACCTGTTTTCCCAAGCCCCGCCAGACGTGATCCTGAACTGCACATCCTTTGCCGTCGGCTCGGCCGATCAGGGCGCCAAAGCCGCCGCCAACCCCCTGAACGCACCGTCCGCCAACAGCGCCCCGGTGTTTCAGGTTGTCCTGTCCTCGGCCACCGAGGAAAGCTGGGCCAACGGCCTGAACGGCCTGTCACCGCGCGACATCGCCATGAATGTCGCCCTGCCCGAGGTCGACGGCCGCATCCTGTCGCGCGCCATTTCGTTCAAGGGCCAAGCCTATTTTGACGATGCAACCCAATGCCCCATCGCCACCTATCAGGCCCGTGGTGACCGGGTTGATTTTGTTACCGATCTTGCCGCCAACTGGGCAAGCCTGCGCAACACCCCACCCCCCGAACGCAAAGTCGCGCTAATCCTTGCCAATTACCCAAACAAAGACGGCCGCCTTGCCAATGGCGTCGGTCTGGACACCCCCGCCGCGACAATCCACTGCCTGAACCTACTGGCTGATCAGGGCTACCACGTCACCAACGCCCCCCCCAACAGCAACGCCCTGATGCGCCAAATCATGTCTGGCCCAACCAACTGGCTAACTGATCGCGCACAAAAAACGGGTGGCGTCACCCTTAATCTGGAAACCTACCTGACCCACTACAATGCCCTGCCATGGGACGTAAAAAACCTGATCGAAAACCGCTGGGGAAAGCCCCAGTCTGACCCATTCTTCTGTTCAGAAATATCCGCGCCGCAGGCAGTCGCCAAAGGCGGCTTTAAACTCTCTGTCCTGCAATTTGGCAATGTGGTCGTCGGCCTGCAACCGGCGCGCGGCTATAACATTGACCCGACCGACACCTACCATTCGCCGGACCTCGTGCCACCGCACAACTATCTGGCGTTCTACTTCTGGCTGCGCCATCAGCACGGCGCCCACGCCATTGTCCACATGGGCAAGCACGGCAATCTGGAATGGCTGCCGGGTAAATCGCTGGCCCTGTCTGAAACCTGTATCCCCGAGGCAATCCTCGGCCCGATGCCCCATATTTATCCGTTCATCGTCAATGACCCCGGCGAAGGCACACAAGCAAAACGCCGCGCGCAGGCGGTGATTATTGATCACCTGACACCCCCCCTGACCCGGGCCGAAATCTACGGACCCCTGCGCGATCTGGAAGGTCTGGTTGACGAATATTATGAAGCCGCAGGCGTCGACCCGCGCCGTATCAAACACCTGCGCCGCGAAATCCTGTCGCTTACCTCTGCCACCGGGCTGGACGTTGACGCCGGCATGACCGGCGCTGACGAAGACACTGATCTTGCAAAGCTTGACGCCTACCTGTGCGAGCTGAAAGAGGCCCAGATCCGCGACGGGTTGCACATATTTGGCCAGTCACCCATTGACGGGCTTGAACGGGACCTGGCCATGGCACTGGTCCGGGTGCCCCGCGGCGATGGCAACGATGGCAACGCCAGCCTGATCCGTGCACTGGCCAATGACCTGACCCTTGGCTTTGACCCGCTTGATTGCGATATGGCGCAAAAATGGGCTGGCCCACGCCCGCGCGCCCTGCAAGCGGTCAGCCCCGACAACTGGCGCAGCAACGGCGACACGGTTGAACGGCTGGAAATCCTGTGCGCCCAACTGATCAACGGGCAGAAACCAGCCCCGGACTGGCACCAGACATCTGCAGTGATCATTGAGATCCACACAGTGGTTTTGCCAAAAATTCGCGCCTGCGGCCCGACCGAAGGCGCGGGCCTCCTCACCGCCCTTGCAGGGCGCTTCGTCGCCCCGGCACCATCCGGTGCCCCGACACGCGGGCGGTTGGATGTCCTGCCAACAGGGCGCAATTTCTATTCGGTAGACAGCCGCGCCGTGCCCACCCCGACGGCGTGGAAGCTTGGCTGGAAATCCGCGAACCTTCTGATCGAAAAGCACCTGCAAGACTTTGGCGACTGGCCCCGTACCATGCTGCTGACCGCCTGGGGCACCGCCAACATGCGCACTGGCGGCGACGACATCGCCCAATGTCTGGCGCTGATGGGCGTCAAACCCGAATGGGACGCCGCCAACCGCCGCGTTACCGGCTTTCAGGTCATCCCACACACCGCACTGGGCCGCCCACGCGTTGACGTCACCCTGCGGGTATCGGGGTTTTTCCGCGATGCATTCCCGCAACTTATCGCACTGGTGGACAGTGCCGCGCGCGCTGTCATGGCGCTGGATGAACCGGATGACATCAACCCCGCCGCCATGCGTGCCCGCGTTGAGGGAAAAGCCGGCCAGTTCCGCGTTTACGGTTCCAAACCCGGGGCCTACGGCGCGGGCCTGCAGGCCATGATTGACGAACGCCTGTGGGGTGATAAATCTGACCTCGCCGAGGCCTATCTTGAATGGGGATCCTACGCTTACGGCAAAGACAGTGACGGCGACCAGCACCGCGCCACATTCGAAACCCGCCTGTCCCAAACCGAAGCCATCGTGCAAAATCAGGACAACCGCGAACACGACATTCTGGACAGCGACGATTATTACCAGTTTGAAGGCGGCGCGGCGGCCGCCGTTTCCACCCTGCAAGGACAAGATCGCCCGATTTACCACAACGACCATTCCCGCCCGGAACGCCCGGTGATCCGAACGCTGGACGACGAAATCGCGCGTGTGGTACGCAGCCGCGTGGTCAACCCAAAATGGATCGATGGCGTCAAACGCCACGGCTATAAAGGTGCTTTTGAGATCGCCGCCACGGTGGACTATATGTTCGCCTTTGCCGCCACCACGGGGGCGGTAAAAAACCACCATTTCGATCTGGTCCACGCCGCTTTTCTGCAAGATGACGACACCCGAGAATTTATCGAAACCCACAACGCCCCGGCCTTGCGCGAAATCGCCGAACGTCTGGCCGAAGCAATTGATCGCGGCCTCTGGGCCCCGCGATCAAATTCGGCCCGTGCCTTAATTGATAGCCTGCTATGACCCACCGGGCACCTTTCATACTACCTGCGATCTAAATTCCCTAGGGCAGCACACAATCCACATCCGCCAGAATGATCGCACGATCCCCATGCAAACTGCCCGGCTTGACCTTGCACCCGGTGGCCAGCTCAATAGCGCGGTATGCCTTTTCCAGGGTTGCCACCAAACTGGGCAGCGGCTCAAAACTAATGCGATGCGCCTCAACCGAACGGCTGCCAGACCGGGTGTAAACCCGAAACCGGCTGTCATCCACTGTCACCACCTGCGCACCGCCACCCATAAATTTCGGGCTGGGGCTGTCACAAGCCGCCAGAAAAACCAAACCTGTAAAAATCAACCATCTCATTCCGGTATCTAACCAACTCATGGTTAACCGTCCCTTAACGCAGCCCTTGCAATCACCCGCCTGCCCGATCACTGTCAATCGGCGACAGGAAGGAAACCAAATGACTGACGACACAGACCGCCACGCCACAAAAATGGCCAAGAAAAAGGCCGCGCGCGATAAAATTATGGCCACTAAGACCGATCAAAAGGGCCTGATCATCGTTCACACCGGTAAGGGCAAAGGCAAATCATCGGCCGCCTTTGGCATGATCTTTCGCTGCATCGCCCATGACATAAAATGCGCTGTGGTCCAGTTCATCAAAGGCGGTATGTCCACCGGTGAGCGCGACCTGATCCTGTCAAAGTTTTCCGATGCATGCGCCTTTCACACCATGGGCGAAGGTTTCACCTGGGAAACCCAGGACAAAACCCGCGACACCGAAATGGCCGTGGCGGCCTGGGAAAAGGCCAAGGACCTGATCCGCGATCCATCGAACAAAATGGTACTGTTGGACGAAATTAATATCGCCATCCGCTACGGGTATGTGCCAATCGAAGACGTCACCACCTTCCTGAGCACTGAAAAACCCGCCATGACCCACGTCGTCCTGACCGGGCGCAACGCCCACGCCGACCTGATAGAAATTGCTGATCTCGTGACCGAAATGGAACTGGTCAAACACCCGTTCCGATCCGGCATAAAGGCCCAGATCGGGGTGGAATACTAACCCTTCTTCTGTTCAAAATATCCCCGCCGGAGGCCCCACGACGGGGCAAAGCCCCGGCGCAAACCAGTCCGCGCCCTACGCCCCCGCCTGCGCGCGCACCTCACTTAGGGTTCGCCCGCTTGATAACGCCTCGGGGTCCTGCGTTAGTTCGATCACAGACGGCAAACCAGACGCCTCAGCCCGTGCAAAGGCCGCCGCAAAGTCATCCCCCCGCTCAACCAGTTCGCCGTGCCCGCCATAGGCCACGGCAAGGGCCGCAAAATCCGGGTTCGCCAGATCTGTTCCGCTGATCCGTCCGGGGTACGATCGTTCCTGATGCATACGGATCGTCCCGTAACGCCCGTTGTTCACAACAATCGTGATAACGTTTGCGCCATACTGAATGGCGGTGGACATTTCATTCAGGGTCATCTGGAAACAACCGTCCCCAACCACACAAACAACTGTCTTGTCCGGGTTGGCCAGTTTCGCCGAAATCGCCGCCGGAAACCCGTACCCCATACTGCCGGATGTGGCGGCAACCTGGGTGCCAAACTGTTTGAACCGGAAATACCGATGCAGCCACCCGGCGCAATTCCCTGACCCGTTGGTGATGATCGCATCACTTGCCAGATTGTCTGACAACCAGCCAACAACAGCCTCCAGCTTCACATCCCCCGGCGTTTCAACCGGCACTTGCCAGTCCTCATATTTAGCACGGGCATCATGGGTCCAGTCGGACCAGACCGGGTTATTTACACCATCCACCCGGCACAGGGCTTGCAACACATCGCTGGCCTGTGCGGTCACCCCCAGATCGGTCGCAAAAATACTGCCCGGTATATCTGGGTCGGGATGAACGTGAATGATCACCTTGCCGGGGTTTGCCGGATCAACCAGTTCGTATCCAGCCGTGGCAACATCACCAAACCGCGAGCCCAGAATCAACAATAAATCCGCATCCCGCAGGCGCTGTCCCAGTGTTGGGTTCATGCCAAACGCCAGATCCCCAACATAGTTTTTACACCGGTTATCCATGTAATCCTGCCGGCGGAACGTCACCGCCACCGGCAGATCCCAACCCTGCGAAAATTGCACCAGATCATCAGCCGCCGCCTGCGACCAACCCGACCCCCCGGCAATAACCAACGGCCTTTTGGCACCGGCCAACAACGCCAGAATTTCACCGGCCTGATCTTGACCAACCGCAGGGGGGCGGGGGGCGGGTGTTGGCAGAACCGGCGCGACGCAGGGCGCGCTTAGCATATCCTCGGGCAGGGCCAGAACCACCGGCCCGGGGCGACCGGACATCGCCACATGAAAGGCGCGGTTGATATATTCAGGCAGGCGATCAGTATCGTCCACCTCAGCCACCCATTTGGCCATAGTGCCGAAAACCGCCCGGTAATTCAGTTCCTGAAAGGCCTCTCGGTCCCGATGCGCGCGGGCAATCTGGCCGACAAACATCACCAGCGGCGTGCTGTCCTGTTTTGCCACGTGAATACCGGCGCTGGCATTGGTGGCCCCCGGACCACGGGTGACAAACACCACACCGGGGCGACCGGTTATTTTACCGGCGGCCTCGGCCATCATTGTTGCGCCACCTTCGTGGCGGCAAACAATGTTTTCAATGCCGCTGTCATGTAAGCCGTCCAGCGCCGCAAGAAAGCTTTCGCCCGGCACGGAAAAAACCCGCTCAACACCCAGTGCTGTCAACTGGTCAACCAGAACCTGCCCGCCATGTCTTACCATCTGAACATCCCCTTTGCGCCCAACCAACCGGCAACCATTGCGCCCGCCCTCAGGATCATTACTGTCCGCCATGGCCATACCAGCGCACGGCCAGACGTAATTCTAACCCCGTTTTCTTGGCACCTTAAAATGGCTGCGTAAAGGGACAAGACCCGGATCAGCGGCGAAAAATGCAAATGCCAGACAGTACCCCCCTGACAATCACTGACAGCCTGGATCCCGCCCGCGCGGCGGCCCTGCACCACACCCTGTCACAACCCGGTCCACCACCACAGGCGGGTGACCCTTTGCCCCCCTTCTGGCATCAGATCTATTTCTGGCATCCCTTACCCCCGGACCAACTGGGGCCGGACAGCCATATCAAGAACGGTGTCGGTTTGGTGCCCAATCTGGGCCTTGCACAACGCATGTGGGCAGGCGGACACCTGACGTTCCACGCCCCCCTGTTGGTCGGGAAAGTGGCGCAAAAGGTTTCGTTCGTACAGGACGTCACCCTGAAAAATGGCACAAGCGGGCCGCTTGGTTTCGTAAAGCTACGCCACGAAATTCGGCAACGGGGGCAATTATGCGTCACTGAAATTCAGGATCTCGTGTTCAAAAACTACCCGGACCGAAATGCCAAACCAAACCTGCGCCCCGCACCCACCGACGAAACCCAATGCACCACCCTTGGGTTTTCGTCGACATTGTTGTTTAGGTATTCCGCCCTGACATTCAACGGCCACCGCATCCATTATGACGTTGATTATTGCCGCGGTGTGGAAGGTTACAGTGGCCTTGTGGTGCATGGCCCCTTGCTTGCACAAAACCTGATGCGACTTGCGGCGCGCCAGATCGGGGGGCTGAAAACCTTTGGGTTTCGCGCAACGTCACCCCTTATGCACCATGAAACGGCCGATTTTTGCTGGAACGACGGCGCGCTTTGGGTGCGCGGGCCTGACGGGCGGCTTTGTATGCAGGCAAATGCGACCTAAAGGCTGGCTTCAACCCGGAATTCATCGGGAATATTATCAACCCCGTCCAGCACCAGATCGGCCATGATCACCGCAATTTTGGGCGCCATGCCAAAGCCAATTTTAAATCCACCGTTGACAATAAAATGCCCCTGCCGCCCCGGATAGCCGCCCAGCATCGGCGCGCGGGTCTTGGCCCGTGGCCGCACTCCGGCCCATTTTGACAGAACCGGCGCGCCCACCAGTTGCGGCATTGCCGCCATGGCCCGGGTGTAAAGATCATCCAGCAGTTCATCGGTTGATGTCGGGTCGTCGTAATAACGCTCACTCGTTGATCCTATTGCAACCGTGCCATTATCGTGGGCAATGAAGTGTATTCCGCCGACAAAAACCTGCGGCACTTCCCCCGGATCATATTGCAGTGATATTGATTGCCCCTTCACGCCATTGCCGACCTCACGTCCATATTGCGCCGACATTTCCAACAGACCTTCGAAACCAGTGGCCCACACAACCCGGCCCTGCGCAGGGCCATCGGTTGCAAACGTCACGCCCAACCTTTTGAGCGCGCCAACAATGCTGGCCCCGGCGCGCCGGGGGTCCATACGCGCCGACAGGGTGTCATGAACCAGATAACCACTGGTACTTTTCGGGGCCCAATTACCAAATTCTGCCGCCGGTCGCACGTCCCAGCTTGCCTGACCGCGCCACAGTTCATCGGCCTGGGCGATGCGTTCACGCGCCAGTGCCAGCCCACGTTCGTCGGCGATCGGCTGTAAGCGCCCAACCCGGCCATAGCCACAGGTCAAACCCGACAGGTGGTCAACACCGGCCCAGAAATCCGCCGCCATCAGCAGGCTATCAAGCTGAAATTCTTTCTTTAGCTCCCAGCGTTCGGGGGTGTGGGGGGCCAGCGCGCCAACCAGACCACCGCTTGACCCGGCACCGGGCCCACGGGGGTCAATCACCCGTACCGCCGCACCGCGCCGCGCACATTCATACGCAACTGACAGGCCAAAAATGCCCGCCCCCATCACTGTGATATCCACCGTTGCCAAACCTGCGCCCCTTGCCCATTGTCGCCCCAACACATCCGGCTTTTAGGGCATCCACAGATGGCAGACCAGAGCACAAAAATAGATTGGATCGACGGTAAAACCCCGGTTTCGCGCCGCTTTGATGATCCGTATTTTTCGATCCACAGCGGGCTGAACGAAACCCGGCATGTCTTTCTGGCCGGCAATGACCTTCCGGCGCGCTTTGCCGACGGGTTTCATATTGGCGAACTGGGCTTTGGGACCGGGCTGAATATGCTGACCAGCTGGCAGGCGTGGCAACAGGCCGGTGCCCGCGGGCAGCTAAATTTCACCAGCTTTGAGGCCTTTCCAATGGCACATGCCGACATCGCCCGCGCCTTGGCAGCCTTTCCCGAACTAGCAGACCTAAGTGCTGCATTTTTGGCCCAATGGCCTGCAGCGGACGGTAAAATTGAACTGCCCGGACTAAGCGCACAAATAATCACCGGGGATGCACGCCAAACCCTGCCCAACTGGCCCGGCATGGCGGACGCATGGTTTCTGGACGGGTTTTCCCCGGCAAAAAACCCCGAATTATGGGGCGAACCCCTGATGGGCGAGGTGGCCAGCCACACCCGGCAGGGCGGCACATTTGCCACCTATTCGGCCGCAGGACATGTGCGCCGCGCACTGGGCAACGCCGGGTTTGCGGTGCAACGGGTTCCCGGATACGGCCATAAACGACACATGACCATTGGACAAAAAGCAGGCCAGAATGAACAATAGCAACACCCGCCTTGGTATCTTTCTTATGATCGCTGCCACCCTTGTTTTTGCCTTGCAAGACGGCATTTCCCGCCATTTGGCCAGCAATTACAACGTGCTGATGGTGGTGATGATCCGCTATTGGTTTTTTGCGGCATTTGTTATTGCGCTGGCGGTTCGCACATCTGGCGGTCTGCGCGCCACCGCCGCCACATCCCAACCGGTTTTGCAAATTTTTCGCGGCGCGCTGTTGGCCGGGGAAATTTGTGTGACCATATGGGCCTTTGTTTTACTGGGGCTGGTGGAAACCCATGCGATTTTTATCAGCTACCCACTGATGGTGGCCGCCCTGTCCGGGCCGGTTCTGGGCGAAAGCGTCGGCTGGCGGCGCTGGGGGGCGATTACCATCGGCTTTATCGGCGTGCTGATCGCCCTGAACCCCGGATACGGCGTGTTTTCACCGGCGGCACTGGTGCCATTGCTGGGGGCGCTGATGTTTGCACTTTATGGCCTGCTGACCCGATACGCGGCCCGCAGGGACACCACCGCCACCAGCTTTTTCTGGACGGGCACAATGGGCGCAGTGGTGATGACAGCCGTCGGCGTCTGGTACTGGGAACCGATGAGTAACCCGGATTGGCTATGGATGGGTGTGCTTAGCATCAGCGGCGTTCTTGGGCACTGGCTACTGATCCGCTGTTACGAAGTGGCCGAGGCAAGTGCGGTTCAGCCCTTTGCCTTTCTTCAACTGGTGTTCGTGTCCGTTATCGGCATCTTTGTCTTTGGCGAAATATTACGCCTGAACGTCGCCATTGGCGCAATTGTCGTCGTGGGCGCCGGGCTGTTCACCCTGTGGCGCGCACGGCAGGTTGAAACCACAGATTAGCGCCCGGTTAGGTCACGCGACAGGCGCAGCTTGGATGTCTTCCCCGACAAACGCGCCCGGTAAACGGCCAATGATTCCGTCACCCGCATCACATAATTCCGGGTTTCGCGAAACGGGATGTGTTCGATCCAATCAACCGCCGCCTCGGTGGATTGGCGCGGATCACCATACAAGGCTTGCCACTTTTTTGGCCGGCTTGGCCCGGCATTATACCCGGCCGCCACAAACGGATAATAAGGCCCGAATTCTTCGATCAGTACCGCCAGATAGGCGCTGCCAAGGGTGGCGTTATAGGTCGGATCCGTGTTCAGCCGCGCCAGATCATAGGGCAGGCCCTGTTGTTTTGCCATTGCGCGGGCGGTCTTGGGCATCAGTTGCATCAAACCGCGCGCACCGGCACGGCTGATCACATCCGCGTTGAATTCACTTTCGCGGCGGATAATTGACAGGGCCAGTTCCGCGGGTACTGGCATTTTCGACGTCACAAGATCGGTCATCGGGAAATATGGCCGGGCCAGAACCGTGCCACTTCTGGCGGCATATTTGGCCAGAAACAGGGCCGTATAGGGCTGTTTCAGATCCAGCGCCAATTGCGCAAGCGCGCCCCGTTCCCGGGGCGACATCACTTCGGCCAGATGGCGCATGAAACGGGTGAACAACCGCGTATCACCGGCCATTTGAAACAAAACTGCCGCCTGTAAAACCGAACTGTTGCCATATGGTGTTGTCTTGATATCTGGGTAAACTTCACGCCCGGTCAGGGCAGGGTCCATCGCCAACCCCGCCTTTTCGCCTGCAAGCTGTCCGTAAAAACTGGTCTGGTATTCCCCGCCAAAGGCATAGGCCGCGCGCGCTTCTTCTGGCTGCTTCAGGGCCTCATATGCGCGCCCTTCCCAGTACCCTGCACGCCCCAGACTGATCGGCGTATCAACCCCGGCGCGAAACCTTTGAAAATGCATCAACGCCTTTTGTGGATCTTTCAAATGGCGCAGCGCAATATACCCCGCCAGCCATTCCAGATCGATAAAGTTGTCGCCTTCGCTCAGATAATGATTTGCCGCTATCTGATAGGCAACTTCCCCCTTACCCGCGCGCATTTTTTCGCGTGCCAGAACACGGCGCCGGTTGCCCCATGCATCCGGCTTTCCCAACGCCTTGGTGGACGTTGAATGTTTCAACAAAAGGTTGATCGCCCCTGCCGATTGGCGATGACTGGCGCGCCATTCAAACCGGGCATGGGCCAGCCCCGGATGATCCATCAGCGTTTCTGGCACCGCCTTGATCAATGCATCCACGCCGTTTTTCTTTTCGATCAATGCAATTCGTGCCAGCGCCAGCGCCTTGTAATCACTGCCCACCAGCGCATTCAGCCGACCCGCCTGTGTCGTCAGGCCGCGCCACAACAACATATCCTGTCGGGCGCGGTGGTGATTGACCAAAACCGGGCCATAGCTGGCGATAAACGCATCATGGTCCGATTTGCTCAGCCACAGATTACGCCACGCGGTGACGATCACTGCCTCGCCCTGTTTGATATCGCCTGCGAAAATCAATGCCCCTGCCAAGGCCAGCGCCCCGCCCCCGGTTTCAGGGGGCTGATCGCCAAAATAGGAAATGACGGACGTGGCATCCAGCCCGGTCGGAATTTTGGCCTCACCCTGTTTTTTCAACAGCGGCAGGCCGGGCCAATCGGCGCGGCGCGCCAGAAAACCGGTATATTCGGAAAATTCCCCCACCCCGGCGCGCAAACGGTGCCATGTGACAATATCGTGGCCAACCTGCCCAGCCGGTGCGACAACCGTATCGGCCTTTTCCCAGTCGCCGGTCTCAATTGCTTCCAGTGCGGCACCAACGGCCAATCCGGCAGGGTTATCTTGCGCAACCGCGCCAAGGGCCGTTAACATAGACACAACAAGGCAGATCAGAGCTTTTCTCATCCAGTTTCCAACTTTTTCCGCCCCCAGAGCCGCCATCCTAGACCAGCCATCCGGGACAACAACACAATTTCTTGGCAATCGGGTTAACTCCGGCTAGTTTCCGCCGCGTTCGCAACGGGTGACTCGTTACCCAGAATCAGGAGAGTGTGTTATGATCAGTGGATCCCTTCCAGCCCTAGTAACGCCGTTCAAAGACGGTGCCCTGGATCTTGATACACTCAAACAACTGGTGGAATGGCATATCGCCGAGGGCAGCAATGGTCTGGTGCCCGTGGGCACAACCGGCGAAAGCCCGACCCTTAGCCACACCGAACATGAAACCGTGATCGAAGAAGTGGTCAAGGCTGTCGCCGGGCGCATCCCGGTTGTGGCTGGTGCGGGTTCAAACAACACCGCCGAAGGCATCGGCCTGATCCAACACGCCGCGCGCGTTGGTGCAGACGGTGCGCTGGTGGTCACACCCTATTACAACAAGCCAACACAGGCCGGGTTGGTCGCCCACTTCACCGCAATGCACGATGCGGCTGAAATTCCGATCATAATCTACAACATCCCCGGACGTTCGACTGTGGACATGACGCCGCAAACCATGGGCGAACTGGCGCGCCTTCCCCGTATCATCGGGGTCAAGGATGCCACGGGTGATATCACCCGCGTGTCCCAACAACGCGCCACCTGTGGCGCGGATTTTGTTCAGGTGTCCGGCGAAGACGCATCTGCCCTGGGCTTTAATGCCCACGGTGGGATTGGTTGTATTTCAGTTACCGCCAATGTCGCCCCACGCCTGTGCGCCGAATTTCAGGCGGCAACCCTGGCGGGTGACTATGCCAAAGCCCTTGACTATCAGGACCGCCTGATGCCCCTGCACACCGCGATATTCCTTGAACCGGGTCTGGTGGGCGCAAAATACGGCCTGTCCCTGCTGGGAAAATGCAGCACAGATGTGCGCCTGCCCCTTGTTGGCCTGACAGACCCAGCCAAGGCCGCAATCCGCGCCGGAATGGTTCATGCGGGGTTGATAAGCTAACCCCGATGGCCAAAAAATCTGACCCCAATTACAAGATCATCGCCGAAAACCGGCGCGCGCGTTATGATTACGCGATCGAGGATGATATCGAATGCGGCATCATCCTTGAAGGCTCCGAGGTTAAATCAATGCGCGTTGGTCAGACCAACATCGCCGAAAGCTATGCGGCGGTTGAGGGCGGCGAACTGTGGCTAGTAAACGCCTATGTCGCCCCCTATGCAGCCGCCAAAACCTGGGGCCACGAAGAACGCCGTCGCCGCAAGTTGCTGGCTTCAAAAAAGGAACTGTCCAAACTTTGGCAGGCCACCGCGCGCAAGGGCATGACCCTTGTGCCACTGGTGATGTATTTCAATCATCGCGGTATCGTAAAAATCAAAATTGGCATCGCCAAGGGCAAGAAAACCCAGGACAAACGCGCCACCGAAAAGTCCCGCGACTGGTCACGGCAAAAGGCACGACTGTTGCGCCATAGCTGACATTGTCAGAAAAATTTTATACATTAATTGTCATTTTTCCCAAAATTGCTAAGCTTTCCCAAAGCCAGAGCCTATAGGCCATGCTTTGGAAATAACAACAACAGGCCCATAAGAGGAACAGAATATGTCTTGGATTATTACACTTTTCGCTGGTGCAGTAGGTGGTTTTATTGGCGGTGTTGCCCTTAGTAAATACAGCATGGGCACCGCTAGCAACATGCTTGCCGGGATCGTCGGCGGTGGCCTTGGTGGCGCACTTTTGGGTAAAACTGTTTCTGGCTCAGCCGTTGGCGAAATTATCGCCGGGGCCGCAGGCGGCATTCTGGTCATGGTGGTTGCCGGTGTGATCAAATCCGCAATGGCCAAGTAAATTTAATTTCTATGCCAATATCAGGGGTCTGACCCTTGTAAGACAGGCCCCCCAACGTTAGGCAAAAGACGTCTGACCTTTGGGGGGCCCATTGCCACATTCTGATCCCAAAACCCTTGTTTCAACCGGCTGGCTGGCCGCGCACCTGAAAGACCCGGATTTACGGGTCTTTGATGCGTCATGGTATCTGGATGATATGGGCCGAAACGCCCGCGATGAATACAATGCATCCCACATCCCCGGCGCCCGGTATTTTGATATCGACGAAATATCCGATTTGCGCAGTGACCTGCCCCACACCATTCCGCCGGTGGAAAAATTCATCAGCCGTATGCGTGCCATGGGCGTTGGCGACGGCCATCAGGTGGTTGTTTCTGACGGGGACGGTATTTTTTCGGCGGCGCGCGTCTGGTGGATGTTCCGCCTGATGGGCAAAACCGACATCGCCGTGCTGGATGGCGGATTTGGAAAATGGCAGGCCGAAGGGCGTGCGGTTGAAGACATGCCGCCAATTCTGCGTGACCGCCACATCACCGTGCAACGGCAGGCCCATTTGGTAAAAGACGTCACCCAGGTCGCCGCCGCTGCCAAGCTGGGCGACTATGAAATTGTTGATGCCAGATCACTTGCACGTTTTCGCGGTGAAGAACCCGAACCGCGCGCCGGTCTGCGATCTGGTCACATCCCCAGATCACACAGCCTGCACTACCGTGAATTGTTGAACGATGACGGCACCCTAAAAACACCCAAGGGGCTGAATGCCGCCTTTACCAGCGCCGGTATTAACCTGAAGAAACCCATCATCACCACCTGCGGTTCTGGCGTCACAGCCGCAATCATTAACCTCGCCCTTGAACGCATCGGCCATGACCGCCACTCACTTTATGACGGCTCATGGTCTGAATGGGGCATGTATGGCGACCTGGCGGTCGAAACCGGAGACACATAAATGCTTAGCCACCTGCAACCCCAACCCGAAGACAAAATCCTGCAACTAATGGCGCTTTACCGCGACGACCCGCGCACCGACAAAGTTGACCTTGGCGTTGGCGTTTACAAAAATGCCAAAGGTGTCACCCCGGTCATGCGGGCCATCAAGGCGGCCGAACATCAGCTTTGGGAAACGCAGGAAACCAAATCCTACGTCGGCTTGGCCGGCGATCCGGCTTATGGCGTCGCCATGCGCGACCTGGTCCTTGACGGTGCGGTTGATAACGGGCGTGTGGCCTCGGCTGCGACCCCCGGCGGCACAGGCGCGATCCGTCAGGCGCTGGAACTGATCAAAATGGCCAACCCGGACGCTACTATATGGCTGTCTGCACCCACATGGCCGAACCACCCCTCAATCATCAAATACCTTGGCATGAAAATGGCCGAGTATCGCTATTTCGACAACACCACCCGTGACGTTGATTTTCCCGGCATGATGGACGACCTGAAGGCGGTTAAAAAAGGCGACGTGGTTCTGCTGCATGGCTGTTGTCATAACCCCACCGGCGCCAACCTAACCCTGCCCCAATGGGAAAACGTGGTTGATGCGCTGGAAAAAACCGGGGCTATCCCGTTTATCGACATCGCCTATCAGGGCTTTGGCGACGGGCTTGATGCAGACGCGGCCGCCACGCGGTTGGTGGCATCCCGTATGCCTGAAATGCTGATCGCGGCCAGTTGTTCAAAGAACTTTGGCATTTACCGCGAACGCACCGGCATTCTGATGGCGATTTCGCCGGGCACCAAAACCCAGACGGTGGCACAAGGCTCACTGGCCTACCTGAACCGACAGAACTTTTCCTTCCCGCCCGACCACGGCGCACGGCTGGTCACGATGATCCTGAATGACAACGCCCTGCGTGCCGACTGGAAATCAGAACTGGAAGACACCCGCCTGAACATGCTGTCTTTACGTGAACAACTGGCGTCCGAACTGCGCCAGCGCACCAATTCAGACCGCTTTGATTTTCTCGCGCATCACCGCGGCATGTTCTCACGCCTTGGGGCCACGACTGAACAGGTGCTGGCAATGCGCAAAAGCCACGGCATCTATATGGTCGGCGACAGCCGCCTGAACATTGCCGGGCTAAACGCCAACACAGTGCCAATTCTAGCCGAAGCAATCGTCGCCAGCGGCGTTTAAGACACCCGGTTTTTTCTTTACAGAAATACTCCCGCCGGAGGCACGCAACCCATCTGGCCTTGCGCACCCAAAGAAATAGCAAAGCCCGGACACGAACACCGGGCTTTGCTGTTGCAATACACTGTCACCCCTAATGGTGATACGCGGTTTCCCCGTGGGAACTCAGGTCAAGCCCGACCATCTCGGCTTCGGCATCAACGCGCAGGCCGATGATCATATCGAGCAATTTGAACAAAACCACCGAAACAATGCCACACCATACAATCGTTATTGCCACCGCTTCGATCTGAATGACTGTTTGACCAACCAACGCATAATCATTGCCACCAGTGCCGCCCAGTGCCGGTGCGGTAAAGATGCCGGTGCCAACCGCACCAATAATCCCACCAATTCCGTGAATACCAAAGACATCCAGGGTGTCATCATATCCGAACTTGTTTTTCACGGTTGTCACAAAATAATAACAAACCAATGCCGCCAGCGCGCCAAGGGCAATTGCGCCAACCGGGCCAACCGACCCTGCGGCCGGTGTGATTGCAACCAGACCTGTGACCATACCGGATGCAGCGCCCAGCATGGATGCTTTGCCCCGGTTAATTGCTTCGATCGCCGACCAGGCCAATATTGCACCTGCTGTGGCTGTGAAGGTGTTGATCAATGCCAGTGCCGCACCGCTGTTTGCTTCCAGATTGGAACCGGCGTTAAAACCAAACCAGCCAAACCACAGCATAGATGCGCCAACCATCGTCAGTGTCATGGAATGTGGCGCCATGTTTTCACGGCCAAAGCCCTTGCGTTTACCAACCATGATCGCACCAACAAGGGCTGCAATACCCGCGTTTATGTGAACAACGGTTCCACCCGCAAAATCCAGCGCACCCAGGTTAAAGATATAGCCCGCACCATCCCAAACCATGTGTGCAATCGGAAAATATACAAACGTCACCCACAAAACGACAAACGCCAGCAGTGCAGAAAACTTGATCCGCTCGGCAAATGCCCCAACGATCAACGCCGGGGTAATGGCTGCAAAGGTCATTTGAAACGCGATAAACACATATTCAGGGATCACCACACCGTCCGTGAATGTTGCGGCCATCGAATCCATACCGACACCGGCCAAAAAGACCTTTCCAAAACCACCCCAGAACGGGCCGGTGCCGCCGCCAAAGGCCATTGAATAGCCGTAGACGACCCAAATCACCATCACCACGGCGGTGATCAACGTACACTGCATCAGCACCGATAACATGTTCTTTGAACGCACCAGACCACCGTAAAACAGCGCCAGACCGGGCAAGATCATGAACAACACCAAAATGGTTGACGTCATCATCCAGGCCACGTCGCCTTTATCCATCGTGGCCTCTTGGGCCAGTGCCGGTGCCGCGCTTAGTGACGCGGCCCCTGCCAGGCTAATTATTTTCGATATCTTGGACATTTTCATTTCTTCCTTTGGTCCGGCGCAATCAAAGCGCATCTGTGTGGTTCCACCGGTGCGAATATGAACACGGGCCTGCTTGCCAAGGTCTGCCGGGCTGGGGCCACTACTTAAAGGTTTGAACTGGAAAAAATGATGCTGCGGATTAAGTTTCTGCAAATTTGTGCATAATTTTGTGCGTATGCCTAAATATTAGGCGGAATTTATCTAACCAACGCAGGCTTGCACCCTGACATCCGATTGCATAATGGCTATCTTTGCGAAAACGGCAGGCATTAGGCAGCAAATAAAATGAGCGGAACAGGCAAGAAAAAGCGCACGCCACTGGTGGCGGACAAGCGCACCCCAAAGAAAAAGCCAAAGGCCGGCCCAAAAACCACCGCCCGGCGTAAGCCAAAGTCCAAGGCAAAAACCAACCGCAGAAAACGCCGCGGCCCCCGCAAGGTGGGGTTCTTCCGGCGGATTTTTGGCGGGATGTTCCGGTGGTTGTTCCGCCTGTTCTGGGGTCTGGCATGGCGGGGGGCTGGCGTTGTTACCCTGTTACTTTTGCTTGCGATTTTCTATTTTTACACCACCCTTCCCCCGGTCGGGGATCTGCTGGACGGACGTGCCCGTGGCTCTGTGACCCTGCTGGATCGCAATAACGATGTTTATGCGTGGCGTGGTGAACAGTTTGGCGGGCAAATCACCGCCGGAACGGTTTCAAAGCACCTGAAAAATGCGGTGATCGCCACAGAAGACAAACGGTTTTACCGCCATTTTGGCCTTAGCCCACGGGGCGTTGCCTCAGCCGTTCGCATTAACCTGCGTGCGGGCCGCGGACCATTGTCCGGGAACGGTGGTTCGACCATCACCCAGCAAACCGCGAAACTTTTATGCCTTGGCGTGCCCTTTGATCCAAACGCAGGCCAAAGTGAGGCCGAGTACGAAGCCGACTGCCGTCAGGGTTCCCTTTGGCGCAAGGTGAAAGAGGCCATATTCGCCCTGTCCCTTGAGGCAAAATATACCAAGGATGAAATTCTGACGATCTACCTGAACCGCGCCTATCTGGGGGCCGGTTCCCGTGGGTTTGAAGCGGCCAGCCAACGCTATTTTGGCAAGTCCGCCGCGCAGGTGATCCCGGCAGAGTCGGCGATGCTTGCCGGCCTGTTAAAGGCACCGTCACGCTATGCCCCGACCGCGAACCTGAAACGATCTCAGGACCGGGCGGCCACAACCATTACCCTGATGAAAAATCAGGGGTATTTGTCCCCGGCACAGGCGGCGGATGCACTGGCCAACCCGGCCCAGTTATCACAAGCGGCCGAGGCCCGCGCAGGCGGATATTTTGCCGACTGGGTCATGGGCAGTGGTCCGGGTTTCCTGACGGATGAAACAACCGAAGACGTGGTGATCCGCACGACCTTTGATCAACGTATCCAAACCGCCGCAGAAGAGGCCCTGCAACTGGTGTTTGCCAAGCTTAAGGATGGCTCCAACGCACAGGCCGCCATTGTGGTTATGTCCGCAGATGGCGCGGTTCGTGCCATGGTGGGGGGGCGGAAATTAAAGGGTGTTGCCGGTCAGTTCAACCGCGCCATTCAGGCAAAACGCCAAACCGGATCGGCGTTTAAGCCCTTTGTTTACGGGGCGGCACTTGATCTTGGGTATCGATATGATGACACGATTATTGACGAACCCATCACCATCAACATTCCCGGTTCTGGCCCTTGGACCCCCAGAAACTATTCCAATAAATTCATGGGGCCTGTGACCCTGACGGATGCGCTTCGCCTGTCGTTAAACACCCCTGCGGTTCGTATTTCCGAAGATGTGGGTCGCGATAATGTTCGTTTTGTTGCCTCGGAATTTGGCATTCAGAGCAACCTGGCCGAAGGGCCGGCACTGGCCCTTGGGGCGTCAGAATCCACCCTGATAGAAATGACTGGCGCATATGCTGGTATTTTGAACGGTGGCTCCAGTGTTACACCCTACGGGTTGATTGAACTGCGCCTGCAGGGGGACGCAGACCCGCTGATGACCCAAAGCGGTGGCATCGGTGAACGGGTCATAACACCCGACGCCGCACGTCAGTTGATTTACATGATGAGCGAAGTCGTCACCCGTGGCACGGGTCAGCGCGCCCAGATGGCCGGGCGTGAAGTGGCCGCCAAAACCGGCACCACCCAAGGGGCGCGTGACGCGTGGTTCCTGGGCTTCACGGCCGATTATGTGGCCGGGGTCTGGATGGGCAACGACGACAACACCCCGTTAACCGGTGTGACCGGCGGTGGCCTGCCCGCCGAGATTTGGCGCGAAACAATGGAACGGGTGCATCAGGACCTGCCAGCGCGACCATTGCCAATGATCCGGGTGGACGGGCCGCCAAAGGCCGGCCTGATCCCAAAAACGCTTAACAACCCAAATGGGAACGGCGGCGGAGTGGCGGATCAGATATTAAGGGATGTGTTTCAGTCAATTTTTGGAAAATCCAAACGCCAGTAAATCGGCGTTAGCGTGTGTTTTTCAGGTCTTTGATCAACTGATTTAGATTGCCCTTACGTTTGTCCAGCATCGCACCGATTTCGGTTCGTTCAGCTTTGACAAGGCTGATCCCTTCGATCTTCATATCGATAAAACGGCCATTTTTATCGGCAACCACGAATTTAACCTCAAACGGGGCCTCACCGGCCATGTGGGTCGTGGTGGTGACCTCATAAAATGACTTCACCGCCTTTGCGCTATCAACATCAACCCGACCGCCAATAAATTCACGAAACCTGCGGCCATATTTATGGGAAATATAGATCTGAAAAGCACTGGCAAATGCGGCGCGTTGCGCGCCACTTGCGCTTCTGCCGGGGGGGCCAAGAACCAGCTGACCAATGCGCGCCACATCAGCGTAATCACGAAAAATCTTTTCAAAATCACGCAACATCACCGCCTCGGACTTGCCCGAGTTAATGATCCGGTTGATGTCCCTCACAACGTTTTCAATCAGGTCTTTTGCCTGACTGGTGGAAAACGCCCACAGGGGACTGCCAGTCAGCAAAACCCCGGCACTTGCACCGGCCATAAAGAACCGGCGCGTCAGGGGACTATTCATAGGCTTCTTCATAGAGGTCATATAATTCATCATCGCTTTCAGTTTCCCCACCCAGATCAAAGCGGCGACTTTCCAGATAGAACAGGCGCGACTGGGCGTAACTGTCCGCACTTTCATACAGGACAGAATCGATGGTCGTGCCAAACCGGTAACGGTCGCCAACGGTTGCCGCCGCCGCCACAGCCGGTGCTATATACTTTTCAGGGGCCGGAAACAGGGTGTTCAGCGGATCGATCACCAGATCCACAGCCATCCCAACCGAATCGCGGGTTGTTGAAGGGCCAACAAAAGGCAGCTCAACATAGGCGCCTTCCTTAAAGCCCCAGACATGCATTGTTTCACCGAAATTACTGTCGCGCGGTTCAAGGCCAATTGCCAGTGCCGGGTCCAGAACACCGCCAAGCCCCACAGTGGTGTTAACCAGCAAGCGGAAAGTGTTATGCACCGCATCTTCGATATTCAGTTGCAGCAGATCATTCACGATCGCGCCGGGAATCGACAGGTTTGATGCAAAATTCCCCACACCAATGCGCACCGGCGCAGGCAAAATACCACCATAAGCCATGGACGCCGGGCGCAAAAATGCCTTATCGACCTGACGATTAAATTCGTGAACCTCTCGGTTCTGGCGTTCAAACGGGTCGTAAATACCACCACTGACATCTGGCCCCGCGCAGGCCAACAGGACCGTCATCAGGGACAGTCCAATCATCGTGCGCAATGCTGTTTTGATCGAAGTCATAAGTAACCTAATCAATTGGCCCAAAAAAACACCAGCTCTGTTTCTCACGAATTAGAGCGATACAAACCCCACTTTACCACTATCCCACACCCCGGCAAGGTCTTGGAAATCAGGCCTGTCAAAAGCAAAACAGGATTGTAAGCGCCCATTCCCTTTTGAACAACGTTACACCTCTTTCCAACCGGTCTGGGCCTACTTGACAAAGCCGGTTTTTGCCTATTTTACACGGGCTTTCCGGGAAAGCTGATTTAGAAGTTTTCAGCAATGCAAAACCCGGTTAACTTCAGCGCCAAATTCAAATACGGAGAACCGGATATGAGCGGAAATATAGAATCCAAACTGGCCGAGATGGGTGTGACACTGGCACACGCACAGGCCCCGGCGGCGAACTACATCCCGTTTGTGCAGGTTGGTGATACGCTTTATGTATCTGGTCAGATCTCAATTGATGCCGACGGGTTTGTCACCGGCAAAGTTGGCGCCGAAAAAACTGTTGAAGAAGGGGTTGCCGCGGCACGGTCTTGCGCCATTGGGTTGTTATCACAGGTAAAGGTTGCCTGTGGCGGTGATCTGGATCGTTTGGTTCGCGTGGTCAAACTGACCGGGTTTGTAAATTCAACCCCGGATTTTACCGAGCAACCAAAGGTTATCAACGGCGCATCGGATTTCTTTGCAGAGGCACTAGGTGAAGCTGGCCGTCATTCACGCTCAGCCGTTAGTGCCGGTTCCCTGCCGTTTGGCGTAAGTGTTGAGATCGAAGGTATCTTTCAAATCAAATGAACGCCCTACCCGCCCGCCTTTTGACTCTGCCAATCGCGCACCGTGGACTTCACGATGTGACGAAGGGGCGTCCCGAAAATTCGCGGGCGGCGATTCGCGCCGCGATTGATGCCAATTATGCCATTGAAATTGACATCCAGATGTCGCGCGACGGTCAGGCGATTGTTTTTCATGACTATTTCATGAACCGCCTAACGGCAGAATTTGGCGCGGTTCGTCAGCGTAGTGCGGCCGAGCTGTATGAAACCAAACTGACCGGCAGCAACGAAACCATTCCAAGCTTGTCAGAGATTTTGGACCTTGTTGCCGGGCGTGCACCACTTTTGATCGAAATAAAAGATCAGGACGGGGCCATGGGGCCTGACACCGGGCCCCTGGAAAAAATGGTCGCAAATGAATTGCATAACTATCAGGGGCAGGTTGCTGTGATGTCCTTCAACCCCCATTCGGTTGCCTGGATGAAAGATCTTTTGCCAAACACGCCGCGTGGGCTGATTACCGGGGCTTTCCTAAAGAAAAACTGGGGGATACTGCCCGAAAGCGTCCGTGACAGGCTGCGTGAAATCCCGGATTTTGAACGGGTGCAGGCCAACTTTATTTCCCACAAAGCCTGTGATTTGGAACGCCCCCGTGTTGTTGAATTGAAAGCTGCGGGCGTGCCTATCCTGTGTTGGACGCTTAAGGATGAAGCATCGGAATTACTGGCGCGCAAATTTGCCGATAACATCACATTTGAAGATTACCTGCCCAAACATCTGCCCGCTTGACGCCCCGCCAAATCGCACCAACAATCGCGGCGTGAAAACCGGATAGGTTCATGCGCGAAGCACAAGTTGAAATCAACGTCCATCAAAGCATTCTTGAAATTGCCCCCGGCGACTGGGATGCCTGCGCCTGTCCGCAATCCACAGGCGGCGCGCGCGCAGTTGACCCGTTCACAACCCACAGGTTCCTGAGTGCGCTGGAAAAATCCGGCTCTGTCGGGGCGGGCACAGGTTGGTCACCACGTCCCATAACCGCCACCCTTGACGGTCAGATCATTGCCGTGGCCCCCCTTTACGCCAAGGGGCACAGTCAGGGTGAATACGTTTTTGATCACAGTTGGGCCAACGCCTATGAAAACGCGGGCGGGCGGTATTACCCGAAATTGCAGATCGCGGTGCCTTTTACCCCGGCCACCGGGCGGCGGTTTTTGACACGCCCCGGACATGACACCACCGGGCAGGCGGCACTGGTTCAGGGTGCCATTCAACTGGCCGCCAACAATGAAATTTCGACGCTTCACATCACTTTTTGCACCCCGGATGAGGCCGCAGCAGGCACACAAATCGGCCTGTTGCACCGGACGGGCCAGCAGTTTCACTGGGAAAACCCCGGCTATCAGAATTTTGATGATTTCCTTGCACAGCTATCATCACGCAAACGCAAAAATATCCGCCGTGAACGGGCCGGGGCGTCAGGGTTCGGTGGCACAATCACCAGCCTGACCGGGGACCAGATTGAACCCCATCACTGGGATGCATTCTGGGAATTTTACCAATCCACCGGGGCGCGAAAGTGGGGGACGCCTTATCTGACCCGGTCCTTTTTTGACATCGTGCAGGCAAAAATGCGTGACAATGTTCTGTTGGTTCTGGCCGAGCGTGACGGAAAACCCATCGCGGGCGCGTTGAACTTTATCGGGCGCGATACACTTTATGGCCGTTACTGGGGGTGTAGTGAACACCACCCAAACCTGCATTTTGAGCTTTGTTATTATCGCGCTATTGATTTCGCAATCGCGCACGGCCTGAAACGCGTTGAGGCCGGCGCGCAGGGCGATCACAAACTGGCACGGGGCTATATGCCCGTGACCACCCATTCCCTGCACTGGGTCGGTGATCCGGGCTTTAGATCAGCCGTTGAACAGTTTCTGGACGCCGAACGCGGCGCAGTAGATGAAGAAAATGAAATTCTGACCAGCTATGGCCCATTCCGCCGGGGCCCCGGACCAGCGGATTAATCCGATAATATCAAATCTGCCCCAACAGGGTTTCACCCGCCGTCAGGTCACACACACCGCGTGCTTTTTCCATATTCAGGACCTTCAAAACTCCGTCGTCAATCAACATTGAATAGCGAACAGAGCGCCCAAAAAACCCAGAGATCGGCGCATCAAACCCCATACCCACGGCCGCGGTATAGGACCCATCGGCATCTGCCAAAAATGTTATTCCGGCGTTCGCGCCACCAGTTGCATCGCCCCAGGCCCGCATCACAAACGGGTCATTGACCGAAACGCATATAATTTCATCCACGCCCTTTTTCGCCAAATCCGCCGCCGTGCGGATAAAACTGGGCACATGGGCCGCACTACAGGTCGGGGTAAAGGCACCGGGAAGGGCGAATAATACCACGCGACGCCCGCGCAGTTTATCATGCAGAGAAACCTGTTCCGGGCCGTTTTCACCGATCCGGGTCAGTGTTGCATCCGGTAATTTATCACCTGTTGAAATGGTCATTGTGCCGCCCTGTTGATTTGCCAATCTGTCTGCACAGGTTATAGGGTTTGCAGGGAAACAGACCAGCCGTAACTTAGGGGGAATTATGGACCACATAGTCGTCATCGGTGCCGGTCAGGCCGGGCAATCGCTGGTTTCAAAGCTGCGCGGCCTTGGGTTTGATGGTGAAATTACCCTGATCGGTGGCGAACCTGTGCCCCCCTATCAGCGCCCGCCCCTGTCCAAGAAATACCTGCTGGGGGAAATGGAACTGCCCCGGATGTTTCTGCGCCCTGAAAGTTATTACGCCGATAACAACATCACCCTGCGTCTTGGCCGGGCGGTCAGTGCCATTGACCGGGGTGCCAAGACCGTCACCCTTGGGGATGACGTGATCGGATACGATCAACTGGCCCTGACAACCGGCGCTGTTGCGCACCGTTTACCTGCGGCCATTGGTGGTGATCTGGGCGGCGTTTACACGGTACGCAGTTTGCAGGACGCAGACGCGATGGAACCCGAATTTCGCACGGGTCGCCGTGTGCTGATAGTTGGTGGCGGTTACATCGGGCTTGAGGCCGCAGCGGTGGCCGCGCGCAAGGGGCTGCATGTCACCCTTGTAGAAATGGCCGATCGGATATTACAGCGGGTTGCAGCACCAGAAACATCCGATTTCATTCGCGCCAAACACCGGGACGAAGGTGTCGGTATCCGCGAAGGGGTTGGGTTGAAACAACTAACCGGTGGCGCCCGTGTCAGCGGTGCAATCCTGACGGATGGCACCGAATTGGCCGTTGATTTCGTGATCATCGGGGTCGGCGTTGCCCCTGATACAAAGCTGGCGGAACTGGCTGGGATTGTACTGGATAACGGCATCGCAACGGATAAATTTGGCCGCACCTCTGAGCGGGCGATCTGGGCGGCGGGCGATTGTGCATCGTTCCCCCATAACGGCGGGCGCATCCGACTGGAAAGCGTGGGTAACGCCATTGATCAGGCTGAAATTGTTGCGCAAAATATGCTGGGGGCGGAAAAACCCTATAACGCAAAACCGTGGTTCTGGTCGGATCAGTTTGATTTAAAACTGCAAATTGCCGGGCTGAACACCGGCTATGACCGGGTGGTAACGCGCCCCGGTGCAACCGCACAGTCGGCGTCATTCTGGTATTTCAAGGGCGATCAATTGCTGGCCGTGGACGCCATCAATGAACCCCGCGCCTATATGGTCGCCAAACGCCTGATTGAGGCCGGAAAATCCCCAAATGCGGACACGGTTGCAGACCCCGATACCGACCTTAAATCCCTGCTGAAACCCTGATGCGGATTATTGCGGGAAAACGGCGCGGCCTTGGGCTGGCGTCTGTGGGTAAGGGTGATATGGCCGCGCACCTGCGCCCAACCAGTGACCGGGTGCGCGAAAGTATTTTCAACGTTCTGACGGG
>DAOURA010000181.1 GCA_030625325.1 Marinosulfonomonas sp. | reverse complement strand
GCAACCGCCCAGCCGCACTGTCGTGCGCCTTCCGCCAGATTGGACCAATCGGAGCGGTCAAATTGCAGCCAATACCCGCCATGAACAAACATGGCCAACCCATTTGGTGTTCCGTCGGGCCAAAAAATATCAAGCGCCTCGCGTTCGTGATCGCCGTATGACAGCCCAAATTCACCAAAATCTGCGATGTCGCGATAAGCGGCTGCGCGTTGTTTCCAAAGCAGCGGAAGTTTTTCGGCATCGTCAATATAGGCCGAAATTTCGAATGCATCGTCCCAGTTTGTCATTGCCGATCCCTGATTGCCTTTGGGTCAGACTAGAAACATTACAGGAAACTTCAAGCAAATATATTTTAGGCTTGAAGTAATTAGTATTCCGTTTAGTCTGGAATAAATATCGTTTCGCAGGAGGATTCTATGCGCGTTTTATGTCTTGGTGGTGGGCCTGCGGGTTTGTATTTCGCAATTTCAATGAAGTTACGCGACCCAGATCACCATGTCACCGTGCTGGAACAAAACCGCGCCAATGACACTTTTGGCTGGGGAGTGGTTCTGTCAGACGATGCCCTTGGCAATATGCAGGAAAATGACCCGCAAAGCACCGATGCGATCCGCGACAATTTCATCTATTGGGATGATATTGCAGTTTTGCATAAGGGCCAGCGCACGGTGTCCGGTGGCCATGGGTTTGCCGGGGTAGGGCGTAAGCAGATGTTGATCCTGCTACAGGCGCGCGCCCGTGAACTGGGCGTTGAAATGCGGTTTGAAACCAAATTCAAATCGGCAGAAGAATACCGCACGAAATACGATCTGGTGGTGGCCTCCGATGGGATCAATTCATTGGTGCGCAAGGAATATGAAGATGTCTTCAAACCAGATATTGACGTGCGCCTGTGCAAATTTATCTGGTTGGGCACCCACCAGAAATTCAACGACGCCTTTACCTTTTTGTTCGAAAAAACTGAACACGGCTGGCTCTGGGCCCATGTTTACCAGTTTGACGCTGACACCGCGACGCTGATCGTTGAATGCCGTCAGGACACGTGGGACGCCTGGGGCTTTGAAGACATGTCCAAGGAAGAAACTGTTGCGACCTGTGAAAAGATTTTTGCCTCGCACCTTGGTGGGCATGAACTGATGTCAAACGCGGCGCATCTGCGTGGCTCATCCGTCTGGATGAATTTCCCACGGGTGATTTGCGAAAAATGGTACCACGAAAACGTTGTGCTGATGGGCGATTCCGCGGCCACCGGGCATTTTTCAATTGGCTCGGGGTCACGATTGGCGTTTGACAGTGCGATTGCGCTGGCGGATTTTCTGCATAGCGAACCTGATATGCAGTCGGCCTTTGCGCGTTATCAGGAAGAGCGCCGCCTTGAAGTGCTGCGCCTGCAATCGGCGGCGCGTAATTCGTTGGAATGGTTCGAAGATGTTGAACGCTATCTTGATCTTGACCCGGTTCAGTTCAACTATTCCCTGCTGACACGCAGTCAGCGTATCAGCCATGAAAACCTGCGTCTGCGTGACGGAAATTGGCTGGCCTCGGCCGAAAAATGGTTTCAGGAACAATCGGGTGCGGCCAGTGACGCGCCGGTGCGTGCGCCGATGTTTGCACCATATACGCTGCGCGACATGACCCTGAAAAACCGCATCGTGGTGTCCCCGATGGCGCAATATAAGGCGACAGATGGCTGCCCGGATGACTGGCATCTGGTGCATTATGGTGAACGGGCCAAGGGTGGCGCGGGGTTGGTTTATACGGAAATGACCTGTGTCTCGCCCGGCGCGCGGATATCGCCCGGCTGTACCGGCCTTTATGCACCCGAGCACGAAGCCGGCTGGAAACGGATCACGAATTTCGTGCATGGCCAGAGTGATGCAAAAATTTGCTGCCAGCTTGGGCATGCGGGGCGAAAGGGTTCAACCCAGTTGGGTTGGGAAGCCATAGATATGCCTTTGACAAGCGACAATTGGGATCTGGTGAGTGCATCGGCCATTGCGTGGTCCGACGACCACTCAATACCGCGTGAAATTAGCCGCGCCGAAATGGACGAGGTGCGTGATCAGTTTGTTGCCGCCACCCAAATGGCGGATCGCGCCGGGTTTGACATGGTGGAACTACACGCCGCCCACGGTTATCTGATTTCGTCGTTCATTTCGCCCCTGTCCAATGTTCGGGGCGATGAATACGGCGGTTCACTGGAAAACCGGATGCGTTATCCGCTGGAAGTGTTCGCCGCCATGCGCGCGGTCTGGCCCAAGGGCAAACCAATGTCGGTACGTATATCGGCCAATGACTGGGTTGCAGAGGGTGGCGTCGATCCTGACGAGGCCGTTGAAATTGCCAAGCTGTTTGACGGGGCGGGGGCCGATATTATCGATGTCTCAACCGGGCAGACATCAATTGACGCCCGTCCGGTTTATGGGCGCATGTATCAGACCCCGTTTTCGGACCGCATCCGAAATGAGGCAGGCCTGTCAACTATGGCTGTCGGCAATATATATGAGGCTGATCACGTCAATTCGATCCTGCTGGCAGGGCGGGCCGATCTGGTTTGTCTGGCGCGCCCCCATCTGGCAGATCCATACTGGACGCTGCATGAGGCCACCAAAATTGGCGATCGCCATGAAAACTGGCCGCTGCCCTATCTGGCGGGCCGTGATCAGGCATGGCGATTGGCCGACCGCGAAGACGAAATGGCGGTACGCGTCTGATGTCACCTGCGGGCAAACATATCGTAATCAGCGGCGGCGGCAGCGGTGTCGGCGCCGAGATTGCCGCCCAGTTTGGCGCGGCGGGGGCGAATGTGACCATCCTTGGCCGCCGTCAGGGACCGCTGGATCAGGTGGCCAAAACAACCGGCGCACTTGGGTTGACCTGCGATGTGACCGATCGCGCCAGTGTCGACGCGGCCCTTGCACAGGCACGCGAACGCCACGGCCCCGTGCAGGTGGCCATTGCCAATGCAGGTGCGGCCAACAGCAAACCGTTTGGCGACATGACGCTTGACGATCTGAATGGCGCGCTTTCGGTCAATCTGGCCGGGGTGTTCAACCTGTGGCAGGCCTGTCTGGGTGATATGCAGGGCCTGGGCGGCGGGCGGATGATCGCGATTGCATCCACCGCCGGGCTGAAAGGGTATTCCTATGTATCCGGGTATTGTGCGGCCAAGCACGGGGTTGTGGGCCTGACCCGCGCCTTGGCGCAGGAACTGGGGCGCAGCGGGATTACCGTGAACGCAATCTGCCCCGGTTTTGTTGAAACACCGATGCTGGAACGTTCAATCGAAAACATCATTGAAAAAACCGGCATGGATCGCCCAAAGGCCGAACGCACCCTAACGGCCGGCAACCCGCAGGCGCGGTTTGTTCAGGTAGGAGAGGTGGCATCAGCCGCCATGTGGCTGGCCAGTGACGGGGCCAGTGCGGTGAACGGCCATGCGCTGGCGGTGTCGGGGGGTGAAATATGAATGAAACACCAACAGATATTGGCCTTGGGCCGGACGCCAAGAAACGTGTGCGCCTGTGGCTGCGTTTGTTAAAGGTATCACGGCGAATTGAAACGAATTTGCGTGAAAACCTGCGCGCCGAATTTGCCAGCACATTGCCGCGCTTTGATGTGATGGCCGCCCTTAGCCGCTATGATAAGGGCCTGAAGATGAGCGAACTTTCAGGCGTGTTAAAAGTGTCTAACGGCAATGTGACCGGTATCGTTGATCGTCTGGTCGAAAACGGTATCATCGTGCGGGTGCCGGTGCCCGGTGACAGGCGCGCGTCACTGGCGCGGCTGACCAAAAAAGGACACGAAGAATTTGCACAACAGGCGGCGGCCCATGAGGGCTGGGTTGATCAGTTGTTATCCGATTTTTCAGGTGATGAGGCCGAAGTTATCAGTGACCGCCTGGGAAAAATAAGCCAGACAATTATCGAAAATGAGGACCAGGAATGAAACAAGTAAACACAGATACCAAGCATTTCCTGTGTCGGGTTGAAAACGGCATCGCCACCGTTGCGCTGGACCGGCCAGACCGCAAGAACCCGCTGACCTTTGACAGTTACGCCGAGCTGCGCGACTGGTTTCGTGATCTGGCCTATTGCGACGATGTGAACGGGGTGGTTTTTGCCTCAAACGGCGGTAATTTTTCGTCTGGTGGGGATGTGCATGACATCATTGCACCACTTACAAAAATGACCATGAAAGAATTGCTGGCCTTTACGCGGATGACTGGTGATCTGGTCAAGGCAATCATCAATTGTGGTGTGCCGGTGATTGCGGCGGTTGACGGGGTTTGTGTTGGCGCGGGGGCGATCATTGCGATGGCGTCTGATCTGCGCATCGCCACGCCGCGCGCCAAGACGGCGTTTTTGTT
>DAOURA010000082.1 GCA_030625325.1 Marinosulfonomonas sp. | reverse complement strand
CACCGCCAACACCTGATATGGCGCGCGCCACCCCTAGCCGCCGATCCGGTTTTCGATGCGCTCAACCACCGACTGGGGCACCTTTTCCTGGGTTAGCTGATCAAGAATACGTTCTTTTGCGCCCGCGGGCATCCGCTTGTTACCCTTTACAAACGCCACCAGCCGCGCACGGCGTTCCGGCGTCAGGGCAATCAGCGCGGCGGCCGGTTTTTCGGGCGTGGTGGTTGCATCGCCACCCCCACCATCCCCCCGCCGGATCGGGCGCACCTTGATCCCGGCACCAAGCAGGGCGGATCGTTCGCTGATAATTTCGCGCCCCGCCAGATCAGGCGCGCGCACAATCACGTCGTCGCCCTGACGGCGCAACAGCTTAACATCCAGGGCCTCCAGCCGGTCACCACCCCCCAGAACCAGAACACTGGGGCGGGCATCAATTGCCGCCGCTGGCAGCAGGATAACCTGATCCAGTGGCGGCTCGGTGATCTTGACAGTCACAAAATCACCGGGGCGAAACCCCTTGGCAACATTGATCCGGGCAAATAACAACCGCCCCGTCTGGCCGTCCCCGACAACGGCACTTTCGCGTGTGATCCTGCCCTTGGTGGCCAAATCAACACCAAAAATATCCAACGAAATATTCACATCCGCCAACAACAAATCACCGTCACCATCCAACAGCCGGGCGTATTGTGACGTAGACACCCGAAAAGCGACCTCAAGCGCCTGCGCATCCACAATGCTGGCCAGACGTTCGTTGTTGGTGACCAATCCCCCCTGCACCACGTTGACATCGGCCAGTGTGCCGGAAAAACCGGCGAAAATTTCGGTTTCCTGCAAGGCGCGCCGGGCCTCGTCCAGGTTGATCTGGCGGCGCGACAGGGTGGTTTTGGCCTGATCCACACGGGCCTGGGCATTGGCCAGCGACTGACGACGCGACAACACCGCCTGTTTGGCCGATGACACAGACAGTTGGGCCGTTTCAACAGCCGCCTCGGTTCCCACACCGCGCGACGCCAAATCCCTTTGGCGCGCCAACGCCTGTTCACGCAGGCGCACCTGATCCTGTGCGGATGTCAGTTCGTCATTGGCCAGTTCCAGCCCGCGAAGGGCGTCACGCAACCCTGACTCTGCCTCTTGCAGGTCGGTGCGTGACAGGGCCAGACCGGTCTGGGCATCCGACGGGTCGATCCGCGCCAACAACTGGCCTTGGCTTACGCTGCCGCCCTCTTCGAACCCATCGGCCAGTTCAACCACCATCCCGCCGGCCGTTGCCCGCAGGTCCAGCGTTCGTCGGCTGCGCACCTCACCAAAACTGGTCAGCACCGGCAACAGGGTTTGTGGTTGGGCCTGCATGACATTCACCGCAAAAACCCGCTCGCGGGCGGGGCGCACACGGCTTTCCTGTTCGGCGCGTTTTTGCACCGCCCCAACAAAAGTATTCCCCGCCCAGGCCAACAGGCCAACGGTCAGGGACAGTAGGAACAAACCAACCAGACTGCGGCGCAGGAATCTCATATTCAGGCGGTCCTATTCATAGAATGCGACAGTGTTTAACATAGTTTGGGTAGCGGTTTGGGCCACCCCACGCCAAATTGAACGGCGCGCGTCTATTTGCGGCGCTTGTGTTCATCCAAACGGGGAAACATTTCGACAAAGTTGCAGGGCATGCTGCGATAATCCAGTTGCTGTTTCAGGATTTCGTCCCAGGCATCCTTGCACGCCCCCGGGCTTCCGGGCAGGGCAAACAGATAGGTGCCATCAGCCACCCCGCCGGTGGCGCGGCTTTGCACGGCGGACATGCCGATCTTTTCCATCGATACAATGGTAAACGCGGTCCCAAAGGCGTCGATTTCCTTTTCATAGACATCGCGATGTGCCTCAACCGTGATATCGCGCCCGGTCAACCCGGTGCCCCCGGTTGAAATGATAACGTCAATGTCACGGTCCGCGCACCACGTGCGCAACTGATCGGCAATTTCCTGACGTTCATCGCGCAGGATCATCCGCGCGGCAACCTTGTGCCCGGCGGCTTCAATGCGATCAACCAGCACCTGACCGGACCGGTCCTGTTCAATTGAACGGCTGTCTGACAGGGTCAGCACCGCAATGCGCACCGGAATGAAGTCTCTGCTTTCGTCAATTCTGGCCATTAGCCCTCTTTCAGTTTTGCCTGAAGCATCAGCAAATCATGCCATGCCTCGCGTTTGGTCTGTGGGTTTCTCAGCAAATGGTCCGGGTGAAACATCGCCATCACCGGCAGGCCCAGCGCCGTGGTCCAGTTTGCGCGCAGCCGGGTTATACCCTTGCGCCCCAGCAATGCCTGACAGGCCACATTACCCATCAGCACCAGAATTTCCGGTGCTACCAGTTCAACATGCCTTTTGACAAACGGCAGCAACATCGCAATTTCATCCGGCCTCGGGTCTCGGTTTTGCGGCGGGCGCCATGGTAAAACGTTGGTGATATAAACCGGGTCCCCCCCGGCCCCGTCACGCGCCATACCGATGGCCCCCAACATTTTGTCCAGCAATTGCCCGGCCCGGCCAACAAACGGGCGGCCCTGAATGTCTTCGTCGCGCCCGGGGGCTTCGCCGATTATCATCACCCGCGCGCCCGGATCACCATCGCCAAATACGGTTGTCTTGGCACCGCGTTTCAATTCGCAATGTTCAAAACTTTCGAGGGCCTGCCGTAATGCGGCCAGATCGGGGGCATTCTTTGCAACCTGCGTTGCATGGCGCGCCCCATCCGCCGCGATTTCATCAGGTTGTTTTTCAACGACCCGCGCTGGTGGTGTTGCCGCCTTTGCGCGCGGTTTAATCAGCGCATCGGGCAATTCATACCTGTTGATCGGCGTTTCACCTGTTGCCTCATTGGCCCCAAGTTCAACCTGCCATTCAAGCAACGCTTTCGCGGTCTGAAAATCCATAGCCGATTCCATAGGGGCAAACTACCTGCCGCCACCGGGTTAGGAAACCGATTTCATCGCCACAGCCTGCGCAAATGGCCACACCCACCCCGGCCCACTCACGCGGGGGGCCAAGTCTTTCTTGTCTGGCAGCTCCGCGCCCCCTATAACCCTGAAAAATTACCAGCAGGGACGTTATGACATTCCGACACAAACACCTTCTGGGCATCAGTGAACTGCACCCCCGGGAAATTCAGACCATTCTTGATCTGGCGGATCGATACGCCGAACAAAACCGCAATGACGGGCCGCGCGAAATGGTCCTTGCCGGGCTGACACAAATCAACATGTTTTTCGAAAATTCCACCCGCACCCAGGCCAGCTTTGAGATCGCAGGAAAACGCCTTGGGGCCAACGTTATGAACATGGCCATGCAGGCCAGCTCAATCAAAAAGGGCGAAACCCTGATTGATACCGCCCTGACGCTGAACGCCATGCATCCCGATATTCTGGTGGTGCGCCACCCCCATTCGGGCGCGGTCAACCTGCTGGCGGAAAAGGTGAACTGCGCCGTGCTGAACGCCGGTGACGGACGCCACGAACACCCGACACAGGCCCTGCTGGATGCCCTGACCATCCGGCGTGAAAAAGGTCGGCTACACCGCCTGACAATCGCAATATGTGGCGACATCGCACATTCACGCGTTGCCCGGTCAAACATTCACCTGCTGGGCAAGATGGAAAACCGCGTGCGCCTGATCGGCCCCCCCACCCTGATCCCCGCCGGGGCCGCCGACTGGGGGGTTGAGGTCTATGATAACATGGCCGAGGGCCTGAAAGACGCCGATGTTGTCATGATGCTGCGCCTGCAAAAAGAACGGATGGACGGCGCGTTCATCCCATCGGAACGGGAATATTACCACCGCTTTGGTCTGGACGCCGCCAAGCTGACCTACGCCAAGGACGACGCCATCGTCATGCATCCGGGTCCGATGAACCGCGGTGTTGAAATTGACGGCACACTGGCCGACGACATCAACCGCAGCGTCATTCAGGAACAGGTTGAAATGGGCGTGGCCGTTCGCATGGCGGCGATGGAACTGCTGGCGCGAAATCACCAAACCGACCCAAAGGGGGTGATGGTATGAATTCCGGCAAAACAGGCTGGGAAGGCATTCTTGAAATTGGCGAAGAAATCCTGTGGCAGGGTCGCCCACAGGTGCGGTTTCGCATCAAACCCTTTCAGATCGCAGCGGTCATTTTCGGCATGGCATTTTCAGGGTTTGCCCTGTTCTGGATGATCATGGCATCCCAGTCCGGCGGGTTTTTCTGGATGTTTGGCCTGCTGCACTTTTTTGTCGGGTTAAGCATCGGTATTGGTCCGGTCCTAATCAATAACCTGCGCCTGCGTGGCACATGGTACACCCTGACCGACCGGCGCGCCTTTATCGCCAGTGAAATGCCTGTCATGGGGCGGCGGATCAAATCTTATCAGATCAACGCCGGCACCGTTTTGGAACTGAAACAGTCCAACCCGCCCAGCGTCTATTTCGCCCATGAAATCAAACAGGGGCAACAAAAGTCCTATCAGGTGGGTATCGGGTTCGAAGGCATTCAAGACGGGGTTCAGGTCATGGCAATGATGCGTGACATTCAAAAGGCCCGCAAATCATGACCACACTTTTCACCAATACCCGCCTGATCGACCCCGAGGCAGGCACCGATACAATCGGCGCACTGCTGGTTGAAGACGGCAAAATCGCCAAAATTTATGACGATCCTGACGCATATGGAAATCATATGGAATTCATATGCAATTCATATGGTAAGTGTTTGGCCCCCGGCATCGTCGATATCGGCGTAAAAGTCAGCGAACCGGGCGAGCGTCACAAAGAAAGTTTCCGCTCGGCGGGCCGCGCCGCCGCCGCCGGTGGTGTGACCACAATGGTCACCCGCCCCGACACATTGCCCGCCATCGACACCCCCGAAGTGTTGGAATACGTCACCCGACGCGCCAACCAAGACGCCCCCGTCAGGGTGCTGCCGATGTCGGCCCTGACCCGTGGGCGGCAGGGTCGTGAAATGGTCGAAATCGGCTTTATGCTGGACGCCGGTGCCGTCGCATTCACCGACTGCGATAACGTGGTCGTCAACAACAAAGTTCTGTCGCGCTGCATGACCTACGCCCGCTCGCTTGGCGCACTGGTCATTGGCCATCCACAGGATCCCGACCTGTCAAAAGGTGGGGCGACAACATCGGGTAAATTCGCATCCCTGCTTGGCCTTCCATCGGTGTCGCCAATGGCCGAACGCATGGGGCTGGACCGTGATATCGCCCTCGTGGAAATGACTGGCGTGCGTTATCACGCCGATCAAATCACCAGCGCGCGCAGCTTGCCACCCCTGCAACGGGCCAAGGCAAACGGGCTGGACGTCACCGCCGGGATCAGTATTCACCACCTGACGCTAAACGAACTGGATGTTGGTGACTACCGCACTTTTTTCAAGGTAAAACCGCCACTTAGGTCCGAAGATGACCGTCTGGCAATGGTCAGGGCCGTGGCCGATGGCACCATCGATATCATCAGTTCAATGCACACCCCCCAGGACGAAGAAAGCAAACGCCTGCCCTTTGAAGAAGCCGCCAGCGGGGCCGTGGCCCTTGAAACCCTGTTGCCTGCGGCACTGCGGCTGCATCATTCCGGGGACCTTAGTCTGGCGCAATTGTTTCGCGCCATGTCGCTGAACCCGTCCAGACGGCTGGGGCTGGAAACCGGGCGTCTGGCGGTTGGCGCGCCTGCCGATCTGGTGCTGTTTGACCCGGACGCGCCATTTGTGATGGACCGTTTCAAGCTGCGCTCAAAATCCAAAAACACACCATTTGATGGCCACCGGATGCAGGGTCGTGTACTTGGGACATGGGTTGGCGGAAAATCTGTATTTGGGAACTGACACATGACATACTTAATCGTTGCAATCGCGGCCTACCTTTTGGGGTCTGTTCCCTTTGGGATGGTGATGGCCAAACTGTTCGGCCTTGGGGATCTACGCCAGATCGGGTCAGGCAATATCGGGGCCACCAATGTTTTGCGCACCGGCAACAAACTGGCTGCATTCCTGACGGTGGTTTTTGACAGCGGCAAGGGCGCGGCGGCCGTCCTGATTGCCCGCCAGTTTGGCGGCGAAGACGTCGCCGGATTGGCCGGGCTGTTCGCAATGCTGGGCCACCTTTACCCAATTTACCTGCGTTTTCAGGGTGGTAAGGGCGTTGCGACATTTCTTGGCACCCTTCTGGCCCTGTCTTTTCCTGTTGGTCTGGCGGCCTGTGCTGCGTGGTTGGTTGTGGCGCTTACTTTTCGGATTTCATCCCTTGCCGCATTGGTTGCGGCCGTATCGGCACCGGTTTTTGCCTATGTCTTTTACCACGTACATGGGGCAATTTTGGTGATGTTGCTGTCTGCACTGGTGGTGTTCCGGCACAGTGAAAACATCAAACGATTGCTAAAAGGCACCGAGCCAAAGATTGGCAAATAGTATTCTGCGAAAAGGAAACACTATGGATTTCAGCCAAGCCATACGATCTTGTTTTTCCAAATACGCCACCTTTTCTGGCAGGGCGCAAAGATCTGAATTTTGGTTCTTTTCACTGTTCACACTGCTGGGTAGCATTGCACTCAGCATCCTCGACAGTCTGTCCTTCGGCCTGAGCCTTGCCGACCCCGGCCTGCTGGAAGGGCTGTTCAGCCTTGCGATGTTATTACCTTCGCTTTCGGTGACCGTGCGCCGGCTGCACGATCTGGATCGCACCGGCTGGTGGTTGTGGCTGTGGCTGATCCCGGTAATCGGCTGGATCATCCTTTTGATCTGGATGGTTTCCAAAGGCACAGATGGTGACAACGATTATGGGCCTGACCCGCTGGATGGTTTCTCAGTCACCGACACCCGCGGCGGTTTTCGAAAATCATCAATTCCCCGGGTCCCCCGAAAAGACTAACAAAATCAATAGCTATAGTCTTTGTAAATCCGGCTTAGATCCCCGCCCCAATCACCGTGGTAGTGGTCCAGCAATTCATCCGCCGGGACCTTGCCACTATCAATTGATTCCTGCAGCGCGTTCAGGAAATGGGTTTCATCAGGGATCAACCCGCCCGCACCGGGCATCGCGCGGGCCTTAAGGCCGCCTTGGGCAATTGACACAGCTTCACGTGCCAGTTCATGCATGCTGATCCCGCCGACCCTGGCCTGCAACCCGTCAACAGACGCCGCCACACGCAGTTCTTCGCGGGTTTGTGCATCCCACCCTTTGACCAGATCCCACGCCGCGTCCAGCGCGCCCTGATCATAAGTCAGCCCAACCCAAAAGGCCGGTAACGCGCACAAACGGCGCCAAGGCCCACCATCGGCCCCGCGCATTTCAATGAACTGTTTCAGGCGGGCCTCGGGGAAGGTTGTTGTCAGATGGTCGGCCCAGTCCGACAGGGTTGGCATTTCACCCGGCAGGGCAGGCAGTTGCCCCTTTAGGAAATCACGAAATGACTGCCCAAGGGCATCAATGTATTTGCCATCGCGATAGACAAAATACATCGGCACATCCAGCATGTATTCAACCCATGCTTCAAACCCAAACCCGTCTTCGAAGACAAACGGCAACATGCCGGTGCGCGACGCATCCAGATCACGCCAAATGCGCGAACGCCATGATTTATGGCCGTTTGGTTTGCCTTCAAAAAATGGCGAATTGGCGAACAATGCCGTGGCCACAGGTTGCAGGGCAATCGCCACCCGCATTTTCTGAACCATGTCGGCCTCGGACCCGAAATCAAGGTTCACCTGAACCGTGCAGGTCCGGCGCATCATCTGGGTTCCGTGGGTGCCCACCTTGCCCATATAGTCATTCATCAGCTTATAGCGCCCCTTGGGCATCAACGGCATCTGTTCATGGGTCCAGATCGGGGCCGCCCCCAGCCCGATAAAGCGCACACCAATTTCGTCTGCAACCGAATGCACATCCTTCAGGTGTGAATTCACCTCATCACATGTTTCATGGATGCTAAGCAGTGGCGCACCTGACAATTCCAGTTGCCCACCCGGTTCAAGGCTGACGTTTGCGCCGCCCTTTTCAAGGCCAATAATATTGTCGCCCTCAAGCACCGGCGCCCAGCCATAGCGGTCACGCAAACCTTCCAGCACAGCCTTTATCGAACGCCCCCCCTCATAGGGCAGCGGCTTTAGCGTGTCTTTGCAATAGCCGAATTTTTCATGCTCGGTCCCGATGCGCCAATCCGCGCGGGGCTTACAGCCTTCGGCCAGATACTCTGCAAGTTGTTCATGACGTTCAATTGGACCGCCACCTGACTGTGGAATAGACATTTTCGTGCTCCGGGGTTTTCTGGCCTTGGTTAGGGCAAGAATTGGGGCCTAATCAGAGCAAAGTCAATGCAGGGCAACAGGCTTTGATTGCCAAACCACCACATGTTTTTTGCGGCGGCTTTTCATTGCTGCCAGCATCTTTTCGGTTTGCAGGCCGTCAAGGCTGGAAAACACGTCAAACAAGGTATCCGCGCCCTCTGCGTCCGTCGGGATGTACAGCGGGGCAGTCGCAGGATCGTAAAGCACCCATTGCGCCGCCCCGTGATTTGAAGGGCACAATTCCACCTTGGATAAATCGGCAATAACAACCGAACCACCGTCCTGTGGGCCAAAATAGGTTACTTGCCCTTCGTCCACATGAACAACACCGGCACCACCCGTGGCACTGCGAAAACGGCCCCGCTGAATGCCGGCAAAAACCAGCAACGCGCCCGCAATGACAAGGGAACTGCCAACAATAGACATAAAACCAATGCTGCCAATGGCCCAGTAGAACCCCAACAGTGAAACACCAACCCCGGCAATTGCATCGCGAAACCGCGCGATCCCCTGCAATACTTCTGGTCTAACGAAGTCCATATCGCCTACCTTATTTTGATCGTTCGGACCCCAGCGGCCCAACCGGTTTTCAACTATAGCCTATCGCATATCCCGGCAATTTTGTGTTTTTTTCGACAGCCCGGCCAAGGGCGCAAAATATCGCCCATGACCAGCCATGTTCCGCCGATATTGGCGGCGCAGACCCTACCAATCGCCAAGGCTGGACTGCCACAGGGTTAATGCGGCCACCGCCGCCGTATCTGCCCGTAAAATGCGTGGCC
>DAOURA010000096.1 GCA_030625325.1 Marinosulfonomonas sp. | reverse complement strand
CCCATTCCTGTAATTACCACACGGCGCATGAAGCGGCTCCTTTTTCCTGTTGGGCCATATGTATGACAGGGTATTGGGTGGGGCAAGCGATTAGACGGGCCTGGCGCAGGGCGTGCAGGGGTGAGTGGTGGTGTTGAGGGCTAAGCCGCAGAAACTGCAAGCCGCACGAACGGCCGCTTTGCAGATTATAGTTGCGATTGCGCCATTAGGTGCTGGCAAGATTAACATGTGAGTTAGCTTGCGTCTGAACGGCTGAAATCTCTGGCTTATGAAATTAGTATTACCGTACCGTACCTCACAGCAGTCTGCACATAAGGCTTGACTGGGCAATGCACTTGCATTACCCACCTTAAGAACAGTTTCTCTCTGACTTTGAAGGAGGCGGCTATGAACATGCTTGCACAACAACAAGACCTTTCTACACTCACAGACCGCTATCAAACAACGGTGCCTTCTTCTATTCGCAAGGTATTGAAGCTGCAAAAACGTGACAAGATTTGTTACAATGTCGAGCCCGGCGGTCGCGTGTATATTGAGTCTGCTCAGGATGCACCTGATCCAGCACTTGGCGCGTTTCTTGATTTGCTTGAAGCCGACGTTACAGCCAACCCCCAGCGCTTATCTGCTTTTGATGGCGCTTTGCATGATAGGTTGAGCGCACTTGTCAGTGGCGTTGAAGTTGAACTTGACGCAGAATTGTCGCCAGATGATGAATGACTAAAAGTTCGGCACCTGTTGCAATCAATGGGTGGTCCATCTTTGCACACCCCGTATTTCTCGATCAGCTTGAAGACTTGATTGAGGAAGTAGAGGAACGCAAAAAACGCGACCCTGATACCTATACGAAAAAGAACTGCACAAAACGCCTAGCCGCAATTTGGAAGCTGGTTACAGAAGACATCCCAACGGCCCCAAATGCACCAAAATTTCGGCAGGGTAGCACGCTCGGTAGCAGCCGTAAACATTGGTTTCGCGCCAAGTTTTTTCAACAATATCGATTGTTTTATCGGTTTAACATGGATGCAAAAGTCATTGTTTTAGCTTGGGTCAACGATGATAAGACCTTGCGGGCCTACGGCAGCAAGGCGGACGCATACGCAACCTTCAAAGGTATGCTGAGCGACGGTAACCCACCAGATGACTATGATGCCCTTTTGAAAGAGGCAAAAGTCGCTTCAAAACGGTTTGGAAAAGCACAACTCGCCGTCGCTGACAAATAGGGCGCACTACATGGATAACACTTTGCGCCGTAAGGTGCGGAACTTGGTTTCACGCTTACACCCTAAGCAATCGTTGAGGCAGAAAACACCAAGGTCACCTCGTCCCACACAACACCCCACAAACCCCACCATCAGCTTTCAGACAAAGCCACCTTCATGTCTTTCACCTGATAAATGACTTCGCCGTCGGCTTCGACCCGGCCATTGGCGACGCCCATGGTCAGGTGGCGTGACTGGATGGCTTTGGTGAAAACCACGTAATAGGTCAGCATTTTTCGTTCCGGGCGCACCATGCCGGTCAGTTTGACCTCACCCACACCCAGCGCATAACCGCGCCCCTGCCAGCCGCATTCTGTTTCCCTTTCAAGGGGGGCGCGGTTGTCGGTATTGGTGGAATGTTGGTCGTTTGGCATTTGCACTTCTTGCTGGTATTTTCCTCAGACAAGTGGGCTAAGTTAGTCTTGATTTACTGGCGGCATATGCTTCAAATATAAATAACTAAGGGAATGATGGATAGGTGACCCAGAAAAATGGGCGATTATCAGGCCGCGCACAAAGCATTTGTTGCCCGCCAACCCATGGGGCGGCTGGGGACAGCAAATGAAATTGCGCAACTGGCCCTGTATCTGGGCAGTGATGAATGTAGCTTTACAACGGGTCAGACCCACGCCATCGATGGTGGTTGGGCCGTTTAGTCAGGGATAAGAACCATGAAACTATTGCGATACGGACCAGCAGGGGCAGAAAAGCCGGGGGTGATGGATGGGGACGGAAACATCCGTGATCTGTCCGGGGTGATTGCCGATGTATCTGGTGACAATCTGGGTGATGGTGCATTGGCCAAATTGCGCGGGCTTGATCTGTCAACATTGCCCACTGTGCCGGGGTCGGCGCGTATCGGGCCCTGTGTTGGGGCCGTTGGTAAATTCATCTGTATTGGGCTGAACTATGCCGATCACGCCGCAGAGGCGGGAATGGATCTGCCTGCAGAGCCGATTATTTTTGCCAAGGCCACATCGGCAATTTGTGGGCCGGATGATAACATCGAAATCCCACGCAGTTCGGTAAAAACCGATTGGGAAGTAGAACTGGGTGTGGTGATTGGCAAGCACGCCAAATACGTCACACCAGAAGATGCGTTTGACCATGTGGCAGGCTATTGTGTTGTGAATGATCTGTCAGAGCGTGATTTCCAACTGCACCGTTCGGGCCAGTGGGTTAAGGGCAAATCCTGTGACACCTTTGGCCCGATCGGCCCGTGGCTGGTGACACGTGACGAAGTGGAAGACCCACAAAACCTGGCGATGTATCTGGACGTTAATGGCCATCGGTTTCAGGATGGCACCACCGGGACCATGCATTTTGGCGTGGCAACATTGGTGTCCCACCTGTCCCAGTTCATGAGTCTGCATCCCGGTGACATTATTTCCACCGGCACCCCGCCGGGTGTTGGTATGGGGCAAAAACCAGAAACCTACCTGAAGGCCGGCGATAGTATGGAACTGGGCATTGAAGGGCTGGGCATTCAGCGCCAATCGGTGATTGCCGGCTGATGGTGAAAATGCGCCTGTTTGTTGACAGTTCTGATGCCGGTGCGTGGGCAAAATACCGCAACGCTGGCTGGGCCTATGGGGCGACGACCAATCCGCTAATCCTGCAACGTGAAGGAAGGCACTGCACGTCTGATACATACCGTGATCTGGTTAGGGGGGCCAAAAACGCAGGGCTGGAAGAATTGCAAATTCAGGTAACTGGCGAAATGGCAGATGAAATAACGGGTTCGGGGCACCTTATTGCCGGCCTGTGGGAAAACATTGTCGTAAAGGTGCCGTTGACGCCCAATGGTTTGATCGCGGCAACCACCCTGAAAAAGCAGGGCGTGCGAATAACCATGACCGCCGCCTATGCCACCCACCAAATGATTGCGGCCAACGCGCTGGGGGCCGATTATATCGCGCCCTATTACGGGCGATTGATTGAAGCCGGCAAAGACGGCGATAAAATCGTCGATGCCATGCTGGCCATTTCCGGGCCACGGGTTCTGGTGGCCAGTATCCGCACGATTGAACAGTTGGAAAACCTTGCCGCCCGTGGGCATGATACGTTTACGATGAACCTTGATCTATGCGCGCGCCTTGGCCAGTCTGAGATGAGTGACAGGGCCGCCGCAGACTTTGAAATGGCCAGCAAAACCTGAAACGGGGGACAGAATGTTAAAGAATATCGATCCACTATTGAATGCGGAACTTTTGGGTGTTTTGCGTGCCATGGGGCACGGGGACGACATCGTTGTTGTCGACACAAACTATCCGGCGGCCACAACGGCGGCCAATACCGTGCATGGCAAGGCCATTCGCATTGATGGCGCAGATGGCGCGCGGGTGATCAAGGCAATCCTGTCGGTGATGCCGCTGGACACATTTGTGGATTCCCCCGCCGCACGGATGGAAATTGTTGGCGCGCCGGACGAAATACCCCTGGTGCAGGCCGCAGTGCAGGCCGAAATTGATGCCGCCGAAGGCCGGTCATGGCCCATGCGCCCGATTGAGCGGATGGATTTTTACGAACAGGCCAAGAATGCCTATGCCGTTGTCGCAACGGGTGAGCGGCGCTTTTATGGCTGTTTTTCCCTGAAAAAGGGCGTGGTTGCACCGGATGAGGGCGCGTAGCATGGCCGGGCAAAGTGACGTTGTTATTTTAGGGATATTCGTTGCGGATCTGGCATTTTATGCACCCCGCATGCCGGTAATTGGTGAAACGATTGCTGGGTCAAACTTTGTATTGGGTCCGGGTGGCAAGGGTGGCAATCAGGCCGTCGCCGCAGCCCGCGCCGGGGCCACAACCGGGTTCATAACCCGTCTGGGCGCGGATAATTTTGGCGAACTGGGCCTGAAAACATGGGCGGCCGAAGGGATCACCGCCCATGTGGATCAGGTTGAAACAGATCCAACCGGGGCGGCGTTTATTTTTGTGAATGATGTGACCGGGGAAAATTCGGTTATCGTGGTGCCGGGGGCCGCGGGTGGCATTGATGCGGCGATGGTTGACGGGTATGCGCCGCAAATTTCGGCCGCCAAGGTGTTTGTCACACAGTTGGAACAACCGGCTGCGGCCGCACAAAGGGGGCTGGAAATTGCCCGTGCTGGCGGTGTGATCACCCTGTTTAACCCCGCCCCCGCCGAGGACGTTTCAGACGAAATGTTCGCCCTGTGCGATTATATTACCCCGAATGAAACCGAGGCCGAGGCCCTGACTGGCGTAAAGGTTGAAACCGTCGAAGATGCCCGCCGGGCAGGGGATGTTTTGCTGGCCAAAGGGGTTGGCACGGCGCTGATCACGCTGGGTGAAACGGGCGCGCTGTTTCACAACAGGGATGTATCCGAAGTGATTGCCGCCGCGAAGGTTGATAAAGTGGTTGATACCACCGGTGCGGGCGATGCTTTTAACGGCTGCTTTGCGGCCGCGTTGGCGCGGGGGGACGCGCCGCTGGCGGCGGCTCGATTCGCAAGTATTGGTGCCGGGATATCTGTAACCCGTGCAGGAACCGCCCCGGCGATGGCCAGTTTGGCCGAGATAAACGTTAAAATGTAGGGGAACCGGCGATGGTGGCAAAGGTGCGGAAAATTTCTTTACACACAATCGATTGCGCACTAGCCTTTCCCAGCGCCCAATCCTGCGTTGAGGCGGCAGTATCGCATTGGGGGTACAGGTTTGCGTAACGATCCAATTACCCTGTATGAAAACCCGGCGAATATTTTCGTCGCACCCTTTATTGGTGCCCCAGCATGAATTTTATTGATGGTGAAATTGCAGCGCACGATGGGGGCCTGACACTTGACCAGCCCCAGGGCCAAGGGGTTGAACCACTTGGGCCGCACACATTGATTAACGGCACAGTTGCGGGCGAAAAGTTCACCGCGCAAATGCCGGCGGGCACCAGTTATGGTGCCGGTGAAACTGCCGAGGTACAGTTGAACCTGAGTAAGGCGCATCTGTTTGATAAAGCCACAGGTCTTGTTCGCAAATGATTTTGGTTGGTGGTGAAAACCTGATTGATATGGTGCCCCTGCAAGGGGGTGCGCCCAACAGTTTTCAGGCGTTGCCCGGTGGCTCTCCCTTTAACTGCGCAATGGCACTGGGGCGACAGGGGCAGGGGGTTGGCTATCTGACGCCGGTGTCCAGCGATAGCCTTGGGGACCTTTTGGCCGACACCCTTACCGCGTCCGGGGTGACCCTGTTGTCTGCGCGCCGGACAGAACCAACATCCCTTGCGGTGGTTGCCCTGCGTGACGGGGTTGCATCCTATCAGTTTTACCGGAACGCCACGGCGGAACGCATGGTGTCCCTGAACGGTCTGATCGAAAGTACCCCAAATGGGGTTTTAGCGTTACAGCTTGGGTCACTTTCGCTGACCGGCGGGGCGGATGCGGATGTCTGGGCGGACTATTATTGTGAAATGCACCGGCGTGGGGTGTTTACTTCTCTTGATCCCAATATCAGGGCTGCATTTATCCATGACCGCGACGAATATCTGGCCCGTCTGGACAGGGTTCTGGCGCACACGGACCTGTTGAAACTTAGCGATGAAGACCTGAGCTGGATGTATCCGGGCGAAGGCATTGAAAGTGCGGCGGCAAAGCTGGCGGAACGTTCATCTGCTGTTGTTCAGGTGGTGACACTTGGCGGCGACGGCGCATTCGCGATGGCAGGCGGGCGCACCATTACCGTTGACGCCGCCCCGGTTGCGGATTTGCACGACACGATCGGGGCGGGGGATACGTTTACCGCAACCCTGCTTGGGCACCTTGCCAGAAACGATGCCCTGACGGTCAACGCGGTTAAGGAATTTGATGAACCCGATATCCGGGACTGGTTGCAATGGGCCGCACAGGCGGCCGCGCTGAACTGTGCCCAGGACGGGTGCAACCCCCCGTCACTTGCAACGCTTAAGGCATCCGTTCGCGGGGGCGATTAGGCCGGTTCAAACCCACCTATTGCAAAAAATATAGCGCGCTGGCCGAATGGCCAAGGCGGTCAACGACAGACACCCGCACGAAACCGGCACCGTTTGGTTGCCAGATTGTCTGGCGCTCAAACGGCTCAGTGTTTTGGGGGGTGCCATTTATGATCCATGTGAACGGTGGCGTGCCGTTTTTCAGTTTGATCACAAGGGCATCACCGGGGTTTTCAAGATCAAGGTCAATGCGCGCCCCGTCTGGTGGATAGGAAATTTGCGGGTGGTTGCGGGTGTCGGTCACGCTTTGCCCGCGCGAGCGAAAAACCTGTAAGGGTCGGGGCAGTTGTGAATGGCGAACCGTCAGGGTCGAACGGGGGGCTGCCGGCAGGGGGGTGGGCACCGGTTTCAGGTGCGAAAAGGCATCAAACAAAATCGGCGCTGCGGTTGTTAACCCCTGTATCCCCGGAACGGCCGTGCCGTCGGGGCGACCCAGCCAGACGCCGATAACATGCTGGCCGTCAAAGCCCACGGCCCAGGCGTCCCGGTGGCCATAAGACGTGCCGGTTTTAAAGGCGATGTTGTTGATCAGGCCGGTGGCGGGCGGCGGAGAGCCCGCCAGAATATCACCAATATGCCACGCCGCATTGGGTGACAGGACGCGGTTGCCAAGGGGCGTGCCCTTGCCGGTGTGTGACAGGGCAATGGGGTCACCACCACGCGCGATGCCCGCATAAAGGGTCACCAGATCCAACAGGCTGACCCCAAAACCGCCCAGTGCCAGCGCCAGCCCGGGGCGTTCAGCGCTGGGCATTTTCGGGTCCACACCGGCACGGCGCAACCGGTTCAGAAAATGGGCCGGGCCAATCGCGTCAAGGGCCGCCACCGCCGGAATATTCAGGGACAGTTGCAGGGCGGTGCGGATGTGAACAGTGCCCCGGTAAATGCCGTCAAAATTTGTTGGTTCATAGCCGTTGAAATTTGTCGGGCGGTCATCGATCAGGGTTTCCGGGTGGGCAAGACCTGCCTCGAACGTCAGCCCGTATATCAGCGGTTTCAAGGTTGATCCGGGCGAGCGGGTGGCCCGGGTCATGTCAACGAACCCCCGCCGGTTATTATCAAAAAAGTCGGCTGATGCGAGCGAGGCAAGGATTTCACCGCTTTGATGATCAGCCACAATGATGGCCCCAGACAGGTACCTGTTTTGTGTGTTCATCCGGGATTTCAGTAGTTCCTGCAACGAACGCTGAAGGTCGCGGTCCAGTGTTGTCTGGTGAACCGATGTTTGAGGGGACTCGGCCCGCAAACGGTCGGCCAGATGTGGCGCAAGGATCGGGAAAGGAATGCGTGTGTTCGGAACGGCTTCACCCAGGGCGGCCTGTGCTTCGTCGCCCGGTAAAATTCCGCCCCTGACCATACGCATCAAAACCCGGTCGCGGGCGATGCGCGCGGCGGTGTTATTGCGGTCAGGGCGGCGGGATGTGGGGGCCTGTGGCAGGGCAACCAGCAATGCAGATTGCGCCGCGTTCAGGCGTCTGGGTTCCTTGCCAAAATAGGTCAGACTGGCGGCGCGCACCCCTTCGATGTTGCCACCCATTGGGGCAAGGTTCAGGTACAGGTTCAGGATTTCGCGTTTATCCAGTACCCGTTCCAATGCCAGCGCCACACGGATTTGGCGGAACTTTCCCTGCCATTGCCCGGTTGCGCCATCTTCCAACAGGCGGGCGACCTGCATCGTCAG
>DAOURA010000125.1 GCA_030625325.1 Marinosulfonomonas sp. | reverse complement strand
CAGTTGGTTATGCCCCGACACCGCAAAACCAGTGTGGTTTTCGCGTCCCCCCACAGCGGCAAGGCGTATGACCCTGCATTTGTGGCCTCTTCAGCACTGAATGCCCATGAAATCCGTTCATCCGAAGATGCGTTTGTTGATCTGCTTTTCGCAAGTGCACCGCGATTCGGGGCGCCATTTTTGGCGGCATCGGCCCCCCGTGCGTTTGTTGATCTGAACCGAAACGCGGATGAACTGGACTTTGCATTGATAAAAGGCGTTGCGAAAACGTCACCTAATCCACGGATTTCGTCCGGATTGGGTGTTATCCCAAGGGTGGTGGCCAATGGGCGCGCAATTTATCAGGGAAAAATTTCCCGCGATGAGGCCGACACCAGATTGCGTGATATCTGGCACCCATACCACGACCGCCTGCAATCCCTGCTGGATGAAAGCCACGATCTGTTTGGCGAAGCAATCTTGATTGATTGCCACTCAATGCCCCACGAAGCGATCAGCGCCGTCAATCACAGCCACCTGCGCCGCCCCGATGTTGTTTTGGGGGACCGTTACGGTGCAGCGGCCGGCTCCAGGGTGGTTGAACGTATAGAGGCGGCGCTGACAGGTGCCGGGCTGGAAGTTGCGCGAAATTCACCCTTTGCGGGTGCCCATATTGCCAAATATTACGGCCGCCCGTCACAGGGGCGCCATGTTGTTCAAGTTGAAATAGATCGCTCTCTTTATATGGACGAAAAAACGGTCCGCCCAAACGCAGATTTTGATGAGCTCAAAGCGGTGATCACCCAGGTGATTGCCGAGGTTACAAAGTTTGAACGCGGCAATTTGCGAATGGCAGCAGAATAGCGCCGGATCATATACAATGCGCGTGTTGCTTGGTTTGGATGCCTCCGGCGGGGATACTTATACCAACTCGAATTGGTCAAAATATCCCCGCCGGAGGCATTAAACGAAACTGGGCGCTGTTCATCAGCGAAAAGAGCGTCCTTTGGTTATTGCATCGGTGCCGAACTTTTTTCTGATTTTATCGGTGGCGCGCTCTGCGCCGGTTCGTTTGGCCGCTTGTGGGTCCAGAAGGTCACCCGACAGGTCGGCCTGTTTGCCGGGCAGCAGATCACTGATGCCGACACCTATCAGGCGATAGGGGCCCTGATTGCCTATCTGATCAAACAGGGCGCGCGCGGTTTGATAGATACGATCGGCCAGTTGTGTCGGGTCGCGCAGGCTGGTGCGTTTTGTCAGCAGGGTGTGGTTTGCCCGTTTTAGTTTCAGGGTCACAACCCGCCCTGCCAGATCGCGGGCTTTACAGCGGTCGGATATTTTTTCCGACAGGCGCCACAGGTGGCCATCCAGAATGTCGGGGTTGGCAGTGTCGTCAGGAAATGTGGTTTCATTGGAAATGGATTTTATTGGGGCGTTGGCGGAAACCCGTCGCCGGTCCTGCCCGCGGGCCAGAAAATACAGCCGGTCCCCCATGCTGCCAAACCGTGCGCCAAGGTCTTTTCGCTCCCACCGCAGCAAATCGTTAAAGCTGCGGATGCCGGCCTTTTCAAGGGCTGTCTGGGTTGCCTGCCCGACGCCCCAGATCATGCGCACAGGTTTGTCATGCAGGAAGGCGGTGGTTTGTGCCCGGCCAATCACCGAATATCCGCGTGGTTTATCCAGATCGGATGCGATCTTAGCCAGAAATTTGTTATGGCTAAGCCCGATTGACCCGGTCAGGCCCAGTTCATCATCCATACGTTTGATCAGGCGGGCCAGCATTACCGCCGGTGGCGCGCCATGCAGCTTTTGGGTGCCACTAAGGTCCATAAAGGCTTCGTCCAGTGACAGGGGTTCTACCGACGGGGTTAGTTCATCCATCATTGCACGGATGGCGCGGGATGCGTCTACATAGGCGGACATTCTGGGCCTTACCACCACCGCATCGGGGCACAGTTTCAGCGCCTGAAACATCGGCATGGCGGATCGCACCCCTTTGATGCGCGCGATATAACAGGCCGTTGACACCACGCCACGCCGCCCCCCGCCAATGATCACGGGCTTGTCTACAAGGTCAGGATTGTCGCGTTTTTCAACGGATGCATAAAATGCATCGCAATCCATATGGGCGATGGACAGTTCAAACAGTTCCGGGTGGCAGGCCACCCTTGGGCCATGGCAGTTTGGGCAACGTGTACCTGTCTCAAAACAGGTCAGGCAATCGCGACACAGGGCTGACATGTCGGGGAAAAACACCTTTCAATTTTATGCTTTAAACACCATATATACCGATAACAACGAACAAAAAAGATAGGGATGAACAGTGAGTATTGATCAATTGATTTCTGAATTCGTCGGCTCGAACGCGATATTTGTGTCGTTGGCGGCGTTTATTATCATCAGCATTTTTCTGGGTGTGCGTATTGTGCCCCAATCGGAAAAGTTTGTGGTTGAACGTTTTGGCCGCCTGCGCGCGGTTCTTGGGCCGGGGATCAACTTTATCGTACCGTTTCTGGACCGGGTGCGCCACAAGGTTTCAGTTCTGGAACGTCAGCTGCCGTCGCATTCGCAGGATGCCATCACGTCCGATAACGTGTTGGTGTCGGTGGAAACCAGCGTATTTTACCGCATTCTTGAGCCGGAAAAAACAGTGTACCGTATTCGCGATGTGGACGCAGCTATTTCCACCACGGTTGCCGGGATCGTGCGGGCCGGGATCGGCGAAATGGAACTGGACGAAGTACAATCAAACCGCCAGCAACTGATTTCTAAAATTCAGGATCAGGTGGCCCATGCGGTGGACGACTGGGGCATTGAAGTGACCCGGGCGGAAATTCTGGATGTAAACTTGGATCAGGCGACACGCGAAGCGATGTTGCAACAGCTAAACGCCGAACGGGCGCGCCGGGCGCAAGTCACCGAGGCCGAAGGCAGCAGGCGCGCGGTGGAACTGAACGCCGATGCGGAACTGTACGCAGCCGAGCAAATGGCCAAGGCGCGCCGGGTTTCGGCGGACGCCGAGGCCTATGCGACACAAGCCGTGGCCAAGGCGATTGCAGACAACGGGCTGGAAGCCGCGCAATATCAGGTGGCCCTGAAACAGGTAGAGGCATTAACAGCACTGGGCAGCGGTGCGGGCAAACAGACAATTGTCGTGCCCGCGTCAGCAATTGATGCCTTTGGTGAGGCCTTTAATATGCTGAAAGGGCGCAAGTGATGATATGGCAGGAATGGTGGATATGGGTCGTTGGCGGCATTGTTCTGGCGGTGCTTGAACTGCTGGCCCCGGCATTTGTGTTGCTGGGGTTTTCCGCCGGTGCAATGCTTACGGGTGCTTTGCTTGCCTTTGGGATTGTGGGGGATTCACTGTCGGTGTTGGTCCTGGTTTTTGCCCTGACGTCACTGGTGGCGTGGATCGTGATGCGCAAGGTTTTTGGCATTCGCCGTGGTCAGGTTAAAATCTGGAAAAAGGATATCAACGACCATTCCTGAGGCGTCTGATGGATCGCTTTGATTTTCGTGAAACTGGCACTGGTCCCGCTGTACTGTTTATCCCCGGCTCTTACAGCACATCCGTTGCATGGGGTGGGGTGCAAAAGGTATTGCCGGACGGTTACCGAGTAATAAGCACCAGCTTACTTGGGTACGGAAAAACAGCAGAAACCCGAACGGATCGGGACTTCCACATGGATCATCAGGTGCGTCTGATAGAATCTGTTATCGCGCAAATTGGTGCACCCGTTCATCTGGTGGGCCATTCCTTTGGGGGGACGATTGCACTGGCGGTCGCACTGGCGGGCCGGGCGGATATACGCAGTGTTGCGACGTTTGAAGCAAACCCATTTGGCCTTTTGTCAGGGCGTGGTTGCCATGATCTGGTGAAAACCACCCGAAAACTGAGCCAGGATTTTGAGACAGCCGTAACGACGGGGGAACAGGATGCCCCGCGCCGGATTATTGATTTTTGGGGTGGGGGCGGTGCGTTTGATGCCCTGCCCGGTGGGGTTCAGGATTTTTGCCGCCAAAGTGCGCACACCAATATTTTGGACTGGCGCACGTACTATACATTTGATGCAAAAGCGGCTGATTTCAGCAGGTTGAAAATACCTGTCTTGCTGGCCTGCGGTGCGCGGGCAAATCCGGTGATCGCAGAAATATCGGGCGGGCTGTCAGAGTGTTTGCCAAATGCCCGAACCGCCACTGTGGACGGGGCAGGGCATTCCTTGATCGTCAGTCATCCGCAACAATGCGCCGATTTGCTGGTGTCCCATCTGGACAGGGCATTGGCGTAAACCAGCCGGGATTGGGCAAGGCCTGAACTGGCCCCTAAATGTTTGCGATTTCGGCCTGAATGGCCTGCGCCGTCCCACGGGGGTCTGGCGATTGCCAGATCGGCCGGCCGACCACGATGTGGTCTGCCCCGTCTGTTATGGCTTGCGCCGGGGTGGCAACACGTTTCTGGTCGCCCAGATCGGCGCCGCGCGGGCGCACGCCGGGGGTAACGATCAGTTTTCCGGTCGCTTCGGGCAGGGCGCGGATCATCGCGGCCTCTTGTGGGGATGCGATAACACCATCGGCACCGGCATCAAACGCGCGCCCGGCCCGTTCGGCCACCAGATCGGGAATTGCGCCGCCTTTGATCAGTGATGCATCAAGATCAGCGCGATCAAGGGATGTCAGTATCGTCACGGCCAGAATTTTCATGTCCTTGCCTGCGGCCCCCTGTTTGGCGGCGGCCACCACGTGGGGGTCGCCGTGGACGGTCAGGAAATCCAGATCAAACTGCGCAAGGCCACGAACGGCGGCTTCTACCGTGGCGCTGATATCAAACAGTTTCATGTCCAGAAAAATACGCTTGCCCAGCTCTGATTTCAGCTCATTTGCCAATGCCAGCCCGCCACCGGTTAGCATACCCAGCCCGATTTTATAAAAGTTGACGTTGTCGCCAAGTTGTTCAGCCAGTTTCAGGCCCGCAAGGGCGTCAGGCACATCAAGGGCGACGATCAGTTGGTCTTTCAACATGTGGCTATCCAGATTGTTCGCAGCGTCTTACGTTGACTCGCTCACCGTGGCAAGAAGGTGGGATATATTTGGAGGTAATACGATGGTGAAATTGATCTGGATGTCAGATTTGCACTTTCTGGCTGGGGATAAAACCGTGGCGGGTCATGATCCTAGGATTCGCCTTGGCGCGGCGGTGGAGCACATAGGCCAGCACCACAGTGATGCGCGGTATTGTGTTATTTCCGGTGATCTTGTGAATGAAGGGAATGCTGCCGACTACCGAGCGCTCAAAAGCCATCTGAACAAGCTGAATATCGAATGCCTGCTGATGGTTGGAAATCACGATGACCGAGGGGAGTTGGGCAAGGTGTTCGAAAGGCCCTACGGGGCGATGCCGGGGTTCTGGCAGTATTACAAACCGTTGGATGGCGGATTGTTTGTGTTTCTGGATACGTTGAAACCCGGGTTTTCCGCAGGTGAGATGTGTGGCGAGCGCATGGCATGGTTACGGGATGTGCTGGTGGCAAACGATCATTTGCCAAGCTATATCTTCATGCATCACCCGCCGATGCCGCTTGGCCTGCCGATGCAGGATGAAATTGGTCTGGAGCAGGGTGCGGAATTCCTGTCGCTGATCGCTGATTTCCCGAATGTGAAACATCTGTTTCTGGGCCACGTGCATCGCCCGGTAGCCGGGTCCGTTGGCGGGGTGCCATTTGCGACAATGCGCTCGGTTCTGTATCAGGCTCCGGCACCGAAACCAGACTGGAACTGGGGTACATTTGCCCCGGCCCATGAAGCTCCGGCCTACGGCGTTGTGCAGATAGAGAGCGGGAATGTTACGCTGCAATACACTAAGTTTTGCCAGTTCGAACTGGGATATTCGCCATTAAGGTAAGAGTTGCCCGCGTCAGTCATCACCGTAAATCACATCCATATCCGGTGCTTCGGTGCAATACATATGCACCCAGATATAGGCGTGGTTGAACAGGGCCAGCACCAGTGCGTTCCACGACCCGGTTAGCAGGGCAATGCCCCAAAGGCCAAGAAAGATAAAACTGTACATGGCGTTAGAGGAATATTTAAAAATCCCCTTATCCACCATTGGCATGTTCAGGTATTTGTCAAAGAAATGGTCCCCCCCAAGGGCACGGTTGATGGTGAAATGTACAAACACCGAATGCATGCCCCAAACAGCCGGAACCATCAGCAATGCCCCGGCAATCAGTTGCAGGTTTCTATCACCCCCAAGGCTGCCCATGTCTGCCAGACCAGCAATCAGCAACAACAGGGGCCGTGCAGCCAGAAGTGGCAGGAACATAACCCCCCAGATTTTCAATGCATTGCCCCCGAAAAGGCGCACCATGAGGTCAAGATGCAGTTGCAGGCGAAAGACAACCGCGACCATGCTTTGATGAAACAGGGCGACACCCATGGCAATGTAGGACCAGCAAATCGGGGTGACGGCCAGAAATGTGCCATCGGGACTGGTCAGCAGGGAACAGGCCCCGGCGGTGAGCAGGGCCGCGATCATCGCATGTTGCACCTGACCGCGAAAAATTTCTGATTTCGGGGTTCGGGATCGTATGTTGGAAAGTGTGCGCATTTTGCATTCCTCCTGTCAGGACATCTTAGCACCAATGGGCCATCTTTGCCAAAACTGGGGTCCGGGTGTGGCCCTTGTGGGCCATTAGATGTCTTGCCCTGGGGGGCTTGGGCAGGCCTCCGGCAGGAGTATTTTAGCAAAGAAAAAACCGGGGGTTCTTGT
>DAOURA010000077.1 GCA_030625325.1 Marinosulfonomonas sp. | reverse complement strand
CCATTCTTGGCGAACGTAGCGCCTTCATCGGCATGAGCGGCTTTGGGGCATCTGCCCCGGCGCCAGAACTTTATGAGCACTTCGGCATCACCCCCCAAGCAGTAGCTGATGCCGCCAAAAAAATTACCGAAAGGGACTAAGAATGACTGTACGTGTAGCAATTAACGGCTTTGGCCGCATTGGACGTAACGTGCTTCGGGCCATCATCGAAAGTGGCCGCACTGATATTGAGGTCGTCGCGATCAACGATCTGGGCAGCGTTGACTTTAACGCCCACCTGTTGCGATTTGACTCTGTTCACGGGCGTTTTCCACACACCGTCACAGTGGATGGCGACACCATCGATGTGGGCCGTGGCCCGATTAAGGTAACGGCCATTCGCAACCCACAGGAATTGCCCTGGGGTGACGTTGATATCGCAATGGAATGTACCGGTATTTTCACCGCCCGCGACAAGGCCGCATTGCTGCTGGAAAGTGGTGCCAAGCGGGTGCTGATTTCTGCACCCGGTGCCGGTGCGGACAAAACCATCGTTTACGGTGTGAACCACGACACACTAACCGCCGCCGATACGATCGTGTCCAACGCATCCTGTACAACCAACTGTCTGTCGCCTGTGGCCAAGGTTCTGAACGATGCACTGGGTATCAACAAAGGTATCATGACAACGGTTCACAGCTATACCGGCGATCAGCCGACGCTGGACACGATGCATTCCGACCTTTACCGCGCGCGCGCTGCCGCGCTTAGCATGATTCCAACCACCACGGGTGCGGCCAAAGCTGTTGGTCTGGTTCTGCCAGAACTGAACGGTAAGCTGGACGGCATGGCGATCAGGGTTCCAACCCCGAATGTATCTGTGGTTGATCTGGTATTTGAAGCCGGGCGCGACACCACCATTGAAGAGGTCAACGCCCTGATCAAAACCGCCGCAGATGGCCCCCTGAAGGGTGTGCTGGGTTATACAGAAGTTGCCAATGTTTCGTGCGATTTCAACCATGATCCGCACAGTTCAATCTTTCACATGGATCAGACCAAGGTGATGGGCGGCAACATGGTGCGCATCCTGACTTGGTATGACAACGAATGGGGCTTTTCTAACCGCATGGGCGACACTGCCGTGGCTATGGGAAAGTTGCTCTGATGACCATCACGCCAATCACAGATATGGACGTGACGGGCAAAACCCTTGTTGTGCGGGCAGATTTAAATGTGCCCGTACACGGGGGGCAGGTTTCCGACGCTACCCGCATCACACGCTTTGCTGGCGGCATGAAGCCGCTGCTGGCACGTGGCGCGCGGCTGGTGATCTTGACCCATTTTGGCCGCCCAAAGGGCAAGGTGAACCCTGATCTTTCGCTTGAACAGATCATCGATGATCTGGCCACTGCACTGGGTTGCCCGGTTGTCTTTGTAAAATCATCCACAGGCCCGCTGGCACAAGCAGCCGCTGCGGCCCTGAAAAATGGTGAAGTTCTGTTGTGCGAAAACGTCCGCTTTGAACCGGGCGAAGAAGCCAACGACCCTGAACTGGCCCGCGAATTTGCAAGCCTTGGCGATATCTACGTCAATGATGCCTTTTCCTGCGCTCACCGCGCCCACGCATCAACCGCCGCCATCACCGAACACATGACCGCCACCGGTGGCCCATTGCTGATGAGCGAAATAAACGCCCTGTCAGCGGCCTTGGAAGACCCCAAGCGCCCGTCTGTTGCGATTGTTGGCGGTGCCAAGATTTCATCCAAAATCCCGGTTCTGAAAAACCTGGTGTCCAAACTGGATGCGGTGATTATCGGTGGCGCAATGGCCAACACTTTTCTGTTTGCCGATGGCGCACCAATGGGCACATCGCTGCATGAAACGGACCAAAACGACACGGTTGCGGAAATTCTGGCGCTCGCCAGTGCCGCCGGGTGCAAAGTTTTGCTGCCGGTTGACGTGGCCTGTGCGCGCGAATTCAAAGCAGGCGCCGAGGCAACAATAACCAGTGCCCGCCAGTGCCCAGACGATCAGATGATACTGGACGCCGGACCAAAGGCGGTTGCCGATTTTTCCGAGGTCCTTAAGGGCGCCAAAACCATCCTTTGGAACGGCCCCCTTGGTGCCTTTGAAATCCCGCCTTTTGACACTGCCACCACGCAGCTTGCACGCGCTGCCGCCGCCCTTGTTGCGGATGGTTCTGCTGTTGCAGTTGCCGGCGGGGGCGACACGGTATCCGCGCTGATCAATGCCGGCGTGGAAAATGACTTCACCTACGTTTCTTCAGCCGGAGGAGCGTTCCTTGAATGGTTAGAGGGCAAGACCCTACCAGGTATTGCGGCCTTGTCGCGTGCCCCCCGACCCAACTAAACGGAGACCCCGAAAATGGCTTTGATCACCTTACGGCAATTGTTGGACCACGCCGCAGAACGCAATTACGGCGTGCCCGCATTTAACATCAACAATATGGAGCAGGGTCTGGCGATCATGAAAGCCGCTGCTTCCTGTGATGCGCCGGTGATCTTACAGGCCAGCCGTGGGGCACGATCCTATGCAGGCGATATTATGTTGCGCCATATGGTGCAGGCTTTGGCCGAAATGTACCCTGATATTCCGGTCTGCCTGCATCAGGACCACGGCAACAATGAAACCACATGTGCCAGCGCCATTCGCCACGGGTTCACCTCGGTGATGATGGATGGCTCGCTTGAGGCAGACATGAAAACCCCGGCGTCTTATGATTACAACGTCGATATTACCGAACGTGTATCGCGAATGGCCCATTGGGTTGGTGCATCGGTAGAGGGCGAACTGGGCGTACTCGGTTCACTTGAAACCGGCGAGGCCGCAGAAGAAGACGGATCAGGCGCCACCGGCAAATTGTCCATGGACCAGTTATTGACCGACCCGGATGAAGCCGTTGATTTTGTTGCAAGAACAAAGGTCGATGCCTTAGCAATCGCCTGCGGAACATCCCACGGGGCTTATAAGTTCAGCCGCAAACCAGACGGTGAAATTCTGGCAATGAACCAGATTGCAGCAATTCACGCCAAACTGCCCGGCACCCATTTGGTGATGCATGGCTCCAGTTCTGTGCCGCAGTATTTGCAGGACCTGATAAATGTATCGGGCGGTGACATGCCGCAGACCTACGGCGTGCCGGTCGAGGAGATCGAAAAAGGCATCAAAATGGGCGTGCGCAAAGTCAATATCGACACCGATAATCGCATGGCCCTGACCGGTCAGTTTCGCAAAGTTGCGCAAAACAGCCCAACAGAGTTTGACCCACGTAAATTTCTGATCCCGGCCATGGATGAAATGGGCAAGCTGGTAAAAGACCGGTTTGAACGTTTTGGCACCGCCGGGAACGCCGCCGCGATCAAGATCATCCCAATGGATGACATGGCCAGGCGCTATGCCAATGGCAGCCTTGATCCACAAATAGCGCCTGCACAGGCTGCTGAATAACCAAGAAATTAAAGGAGACACATTATGGACCAGTCAAATCGTTATGCAGACCTGGCTTTGACGGAAGCTGAATTAATCGCTGGCGGCAAGCACGTCCTTGTTGCCTATATCATGAAACCAAAGGCCGGTTTTGGCGGCTATCTTGAAACGGCCGCGCACTTTGCCGCCGAAAGTTCCACAGGGACAAACGTAGCCGTGTCCACAACCGACGATTTCACCCGCGGTGTTGATGCCATGGTCTATGAAATCGACGAAGCTGCCAGCCTTATGAAAATCGCGTACCCGACCGATCTGTTTGATCGAAACATTATTGACGGTCGTGCGATGCTCGCGTCTTTTCTGACGCTATGCATTGGTAATAATCAGGGCATGGGCGATGTGGAACACGCAAAAATCCATGATTTTTATGTGCCCCCTGCCTATCTGCGCCTGTTTGATGGGCCAAGCACCACAATCAAAGATCTGTGGAACGTTCTGGGCCGCAACCACGTCGACGGCGGTTTCATTGTTGGCACAATCATCAAACCAAAACTGGGCCTGCGCCCGGCCCCGTTTGCCAATGCCTGCTATGACTTCTGGCTTGGTGGCGATTTTATCAAGAATGATGAACCGCAGGGCAATCAGGTTTTTGCACCGCTGAAAGAAACGATCACGCTTGTGGCTGACGCGATGAAACGCGCACAGGACACAACCGGTGAAGCGAAACTGTTTTCCGCAAATATCACCGCAGATGACCACCATGAAATGGTTGCGCGTGGCGAATTTATTCTGGAGGCGTTCGGTGAAAATGCCAATCACGTGGCATTTTTGGTGGACGGCTACGTTACCGGCCCGGCCGCGATCACCACTGCGCGCCGCACCTTCCCGAACCAGTACCTGCACTATCACCGTGCTGGCCATGGCGCTGTAACCAGCCCAAGCGCGATGCGCGGATATACTGCATTCGTCCTGTCCAAAATGGCGCGGATGCAGGGGGCGTCAGGCATCCACACCGGCACAATGGGTTTCGGCAAAATGGAAGGCGAAGCCGCAGATAAGTTAATGGCCTATATGATCACCGACGACAGTGCCGATGGTCCATATTTCCATCAGGAATGGGCCGGTATGGGGCCAACCACGCCGATCATATCGGGCGGTATGAATGCGCTTCGTATGCCGGGTTTCTTTGAAAACCTTGGCCATTCGAACCTAATCTTAACTGCTGGTGGTGGCGCATTCGGGCACATCGATGGTGCGGCCGAAGGAGCGAAATCATTGCGTCAGGCTGAACAGTGTTGGAAAGAGGGTGCAAACCCGGTTGAATTTGCCAAAGACCACAAGCAATTCGCCCGTGCATTTGAAAGCTTTCCGGGGGATGCGGACGCATTGTTCCCGAACTGGCGCGAAGCCCTGCGGATAAATTCAGCCGCTTGATAATATTGCGGGGCGGGGATACCCCCGCCCTACCGAAATTTTGTAAAGGTGTGCGCTATGTCCTTTGATCGATCGATTAAAATTGCCCCTTCAATCCTGTCAGCCGATTTTGCCAACTTTGGTGCTGAAATTCAGGCCATCGAGGCCCAAGGTTGCGACTGGGTACATGTTGACGTGATGGATGGGCATTTCGTGCCAAATCTTACATTTGGCCCACCGGCCGTTAAGGCGTTTCGCCCGCACGTGAAAACCGTGATGGATGTGCATCTGATGATCTCACCGGTTGACGCCTATATTGATGCCTACGCCGATGCAGGTGCCGATATCATCAGCGCGCATCTAGAGGCATCCCCCCATATCCACCGCACCCTGCAGGCGATCCGCGGTGCGGGTGCCAAGGCGGGGCTGGCCCTGAACCCCGGCACGGGCATCGACGACATTGATTACCTGCTGGATATGGTCGATCTGGTTTGCGTTATGACTGTGAACCCCGGCTTTGGCGGTCAGAAATTCATTCACAGCCAGATCGAAAAGGTCAGGCAACTGCGTGCCAAAATTGGCGACCGCCCAATCCATATCGAAATCGACGGCGGTATTACCACCGAAACCGCCCCGCTGATGGCGGCGGCTGGTGCGGATGTTCTGGTTGCCGGATCAGCCGTGTTCACCGGCGGATCGGTGGCAAACCCCGCACCTTACGGCGAAAACATTCGCGCCATTCGTGCTGCCGCCCAAGCCGCAACAAACTAAGGATACCCGATATGGCCGCCATTGTTTTTGATCTGGACGGAACCCTGATTGATACCGCCCCCGACATCAACGCCATTGCAAATGGGGTGTTGGTGGGTGAAGGGGTCACGCAAATCACTCTGGAACAAACCATATCTTTTATCGGCAGCGGTTCGGCCGCGTTTGTGTCGCGCATGATGCTGGCGCAGGGCATGGGCGACGACGCCGCCACCCACGCCCGCCTGCACGCCGATTTCGAAGAACGCTATAAAACCGCAACCGGCCTGTCGCGCCTTTACCCCGGTGTGATTGACGCGCTTAATAACTTTGCTGCCGCCGGGCATCGCCTTGGGCTGTGCACCAACAAACCAATTGCCCCAACAAAAACCGTGCTGGCACACTTTGGTCTGGATAAATATTTTTCTGTCGTGACTGGCGGTGACAGTCTGCCCCAACGCAAACCAGACCCCGCACCACTGCTGCACGTATTCGATCAGCTTGGTGGTGATACAAGCGCCCGCCTGTATGTTGGCGACAGCGAAGTGGACGCCGAGACAGCCCAACGCGCCGCCATCCCGTTTGCCCTGTTCACCGAAGGGTACCGCAAAACCCCGGTGGCAGAACTGCCCCATGTTTTCAGGTTCTCTGAATTTCGTGATTTTCAGAACTACACAGATCAGTTGTTCCAATAGGGTGCAGCCCCGAAAAACGGCGGGCAATCTACGCACCTCACAATTAACCACCCGGCCCCGGTGGGGTGGAAACCTGCCAACAGCTACAGAAATGTTGTTGGATCTTCTGTTTCAGAAGAACCTGTGGTGCGGTCGGCGGGACTCGAACCCGCACGGGTGTTACCCCACAGCGACCTCAACGCTGCGCGTCTACCAATTCCGCCACGACCGCACAGTCTTGACTTGGTGACGCGCTACATAGCGAAGGGGTGTGCCCTTGTGAAGGGCATTTGTGCGCAAAAATAGATTATGTCGGCAGATGTCGAAACGGGCGCAAAGATCAGCGCCCGTTTCGCATTTTGTTAGTTCCCGGCTGAAAACGTTGGCAGGATCGTTGCCTGTGTCTGACCAGTCGTCCCCAACGCACCGGCAGGCGCGCCGTTCATCGAATAGACCGCCAGCTGGATCAGGGAATTACGCTCTGGCTGACCCGCTGCGAACACCGCCTCGGCACCATTTTCAAGGGCGTTCAGCCCCATCTGATACCAGGCCAGCGCCAGGTCCGGGCGCTTGGTTGTGCCAAAGCCCTGCCCCAAATGATGACCCAGCAATTCGCCGTATGGCTTTTCACCAAGCACCGTCAGCAACAGCGCAGAACCGATCGCGACATCCATGTTGTCAGTGCGATAGCCGACCGACAGACAGATCCGCGCAGTGCCCGACAGTTGCGAAGGCGACATGCCGGTGTTTAGCACGAAACCACCCACGTCCTGCATGATGCCATCCCGCGGCTTTAGCGAAAGCGCGGAAATATAGTCCTTCATCGCAGGGCCGAATGTTTCGCACTGGGCGGCAATCTGTTGGGGGGTGAACCCGGTGACTTTGCTGGCCAGATCTTCACCGTTCGCAATGGCATAGGTTCTGGCCAGGCAGAATTGCTCCCCCAGGGCCAGGTTTGGATCGCTCATCGCGGTTTCGGTCATAAAGCCGCCGTTGGTGTTGGTCAGCAGGCTGACCTTATTGCAGTGGGACGCCAGGGACGCACCGCCACTTTCACCAAAGAAATCAGGAAGCGCCTGATTGCTGGTGCCCAACACATTGGTGATCTGGGGGGCGGCCCCGGTCTGTTCCTGTTGGAACAGTTTTAACAGGCCCTTTGGCCCCTGCCCGGTTGATGCAATCAACTGTGTTGTGGCATCCCCGCCCAGCATAGCCCGTTCATAGGATGAAAACAGGAATTCCATTTCAAAATCGGCCAGTTTCCCGGTTGTCGGAAAACCCATATAGGTTTGGTAATTGGAAATGGCAGTGCGGGATTTTTTGCCCAGCTGGCCGTCAACCCGACCTGCGGGAAAGCCAAAGTAATTCAACGATGTCTGAATTTCGCGCCCCTCGGAAGTGCTGGGCAGGCGAGTGCGATAGCGGCGCTTGCCTTTTCCGCCCCGGATGATTTCGGCGGCAATCGCCCCAAGAAACAACCCCGGGATCACCCCGTTGTTGTTACCTGCGCTGGCTGGTGCCATCGGCCCCAGTGCGATGCAAAAGGCCAGACTGGCCCCTGTAATACGTTTGAATTTCATGTCATTCCCCCCCAGAAATGTATTTATACAATGAAACTCGTGTAACGCAGAATCACCACCCCACCAAGTTTTTTTTCGATTTGAGAATAAGCAAAGGACAGCATTCGTTGGTTATCTGGAAAAACTCACCCGGCCTGACGCCCTACCCCGACGCGGTTGATTTCATGCAGGTCCATGCGGGTGAAATCGCGGCCGGGGCCGGCGATGAAATGATCTGGCTGGTGGAGCATCCGCCGCTTTATACCGCCGGAACCAGTGCCAAGCCGGATGATTTGACCGACCCCAATCGTTTTCCGGTTTTCCCCAGTGCGCGGGGTGGTCAGTACACCTATCACGGCCCCGGTCAAAGGGTCGCCTATGTGATGCTGGACGTGGGCGCGCGCGGGCGTGATGTGCGCAAATTCGTGCGCCAGATGGAAGACTGGGTGATTGCAACGCTGGCAGAATTCAACGTGACCGGCGAACGTCGTCAGGGCCGTGTCGGGGTCTGGGTGGTGCGCCACGACAAACCGCTGATTAATGGTGCCCCCCCCGAAGACAAAATCGCCGCAATCGGTGTGCGCCTGCGCAAATGGATTAGCTTTCATGGCCTGTCGATCAATGTTGAACCTGACCTTAGCCACTATGGCGGCATCGTCCCTTGCGGGATAACCGAACATGGGGTGACCAGCCTTGTTGACCTTGGCCTGCCGGTCACAATGGACGATGTCGATGTCGCCCTGCGCAAAACGTTTGACACCGTGTTCGGCTAGGTGAAATCTGCTGTCAGATGTTGACAGGTATTAAGTTAGTGACTACTCACCATGCAATCATATTCAACAGAGTGGACACTAATCATGAAAAACAATTGCAAACTTTGCTGGGGGATCAGTGGTATTCTGGTCATCCTTGTCGCCACGATGGGCTATTTGTTCATCATCCGCGGTAGCGTAATCGTATCCCAAGACGGTCGTACCGCCATTTTGATGAGCGAGAATGAGCGCAATCATGTATTAGGCGAAATGCGCGGGCTGCTGGAAGCTGTGCAGGCCATCACTGCCGCCATTGTGGTTGATGACATGGAAGCGGCCGCCGTTAGTGCAACATCCGTCGGTATGGTCCTTGCCAAAAACGAAGACCCGGCGATGATGGCAAAATTGCCGCTGGAGTTTAAGAAAAATGGCTTTGCGGCGCACACTGCGTTTGACAGCCTGGCCCAGAACGCCCGTGATTTTCAGGACCGTGAAATGGTTTTGGAAGAACTTTCGGTCATTCTTGGGGCTTGCACCGCATGTCACGCAGGTTACCGGGTTGCGCTGGAAGAATAGTAAATACAAAATACCGGTGGTTGCCCGCCCTGTCCGGGCAGCCACCAATCACACCGCAATAAGGCCGAGATGAAAGTTCAAAAACGAAAATCCAGCGCAGAGCGCAAAAAAGAGATCGTGCAAACCGCGATCCGACTGGCCGGTGATGTTGGGCCGGACCGCCTGACCACACAGCATCTGGCAGATGCCATCGGCATTTCGCAACCTGCGATTTTTCGCCATTTCCCAACCAAAGAAGCAATCTGGCAGGCCGTGGCAGAACAGATCGCGCGCAGCATGAAGGCCAATGCGGCCCTTGCCGTCAACGAACATATGACCCCACTTGAACGCCTTAGGGGGCTGTTGATGGGGCATCTTGAATTCATGCAATCCACCCCCGCCGTGCCCGCGATTTTGTTTTCCAGTGAACTGCACGCCGAAAATGCCGGGCTGCGCGACTATTTTGCCGGGCTGACCGCCGGGCGCCACCGGGCATTTTCAGGCCTGATCACAGCGCAGATCAATGCTGGTAATTTCCGGCCAGACCTTGACCCAGACGATGCCGCCTATTTGATTTTGACCCTTGTACAGGGGTTGGCGATGCGCTGGTCGCTGAATGGGCGGAATTTTGATCTGGTGGAAGAAGGTTCCAGA
>DAOURA010000037.1 GCA_030625325.1 Marinosulfonomonas sp. | reverse complement strand
GTGATGCCATGGGCGATTGCGTCGCAAACGATACCCATTCTGGCCATCGCGCCGATGATCATTGTGGTGATGAATTCTGTTGGAATTCAAGGCCTTGTCCCCAAGGCGTTTATTGCCGCCTACCTGTCATTCTTTCCGGTGGTGGTGGGTATGGTTAAGGGGCTGCGCAGCCCTGATGCGATGCAACTGGACCTGATGAAAACCTATCACGCAAGCCGCCTAAGAACCTTCTGGGCGCTGCGATTGCCGTCATCAATGCCGTATCTGTTCACATCCCTAAAGGTGGGGGTGGCGGCGGCTTTGGTTGGGGCAATTGTGGCTGAATTGCCAACCGGTGCGATCCGGGGGCTGGGCGCGCGTTTGCTGAGCGGGTCCTATTATGGGCAAACCGTTCAGATCTGGGCGGCCCTGTTTGCCGCCGCCGCGATGGCCGCGTCACTGGTGGCGATTGTTGGGATAGTCCAGCGCATCACCCTGAAACGGATGGGGATGGCACATTGACCCTGATTATTGGCGCATTGGTGTTTTGGGCGGCGGCGTGGTGGCTGAATATCTGGCTTTCGAATTCGAAATATGCGGGAACGCGGGCGGTCAGGCTGGCGGTTCCGGTGATCTTTGGCATCACCATTCTGGTGGTTTGGGAAGGGGTGGTTCGCGGCCTTGAGGTGCCAAAGGTTATTTTGCCCGCGCCCAGTGTAATCGCGGTTAAGATTAGTGAAACCCTGACAGTGTTATGGGGCGATTTTGTCCAAACATTTGTCAAAGGCGCACTTAGCGGGTTTTTCATCGGGTGCAGTGCCGCGGTCATGACCGCGATCCTGATTGATCGATCGCCATTTTTGCAACGGGGCCTGTTGCCGGTCGGCAATTTTATCGCGGCCCTGCCAATTATCGGAACCGCGCCCATTTTGGTGATGTGGTTCGGGTTTGATTGGCAGTCAAAGTCAGCCGTGGTTGTGGTAATGGTGTTTTTCCCAATGCTGGTGAACACGGTGCAGGGGCTGGCCAGTTCTGACAGCATGCAGCGCGACCTGATGAAAACATATTCCGCCGGGTATTGGCAGACGCTATTCTATCTGCGCCTGCCTGCGGCGATGCCATTTATTTTCAACGGGTTAAAGATAGCCACGACACTGGCGCTAATCGGCGCTATTGTGGCGGAGTTCTTTGGCTCGCCCATCCGGGGGATGGGATTTAGGATTTCGACGGAAGTTGGCCGTCTGGGGCTGGACATGGTCTGGGCGGAAATAACAGTAGCGGCGATTGCGGGATCAAGTTTTTACGGGATCGTTGCACTGATCGAAAAGGGGGTCACGTTCTGGCACCCTTCACAAAGAGGTTCGTAAGAGCAAAGTTTAACACTTGGGAGAAAGACAAATGAAAAAACTACTTTTGACAACGATTGCAGCCGGGATGATGGCCGGTGGCGCAAATGCTGCTGATGACATGACATTGCAACTGAAATGGGTGACGCAGGCCCAGTTTGCCGGGTACTATGTGGCACTGGAAAACGGTTTTTATTCGGATGAAGATCTGAATGTCACCATCAAACCCGGTGGCCCTGATATCGCCCCGGTGCAGGTTTTGCTGGGTGGTGGTGCGGATGTGATGGTTGACTGGATGCCGTCGGCGCTGGCCGCGCGCGAACAGGGCACACCGATTGTGAATATTGCGCAGCCGTTCGCCACATCTGGCCTGATGCTAACCTGTTTGGCAGAGCACGGCATCAATTCACCCGCTGATTTCCCCGGTCATACCCTGGGCACATGGTTTTATGGCAACGAAATCCCGCTGTTCACATGGATGGGTAAGTTGGGCTATGCAACTGACGGATCAGAGGGTGGCGTGACCATCCAAAAGATCAACTTTAACGTTGATCCACTGCTGCAAAAGCAGGTCGAATGCGCCACAACCATGACGTACAATGAATACTGGCAGGTTATTGACGCCGGTATCACGCCAGAACAGTTGGTGGTTTTCAAGTATGAAGACGAAGGTATTTCCACGTTGGAAGACGGTCTTTATGTTAACGAAGCCAAGCTGGATGATGCGGCAGAAGTGGACAAGCTGGTTCGGTTTGTGCGCGCGTCAATGAAGGGCTGGAAATGGGCAGAGGCCAATCCTGATGCGGCGGCCGACATCGTACTGGAATATGATGAAACCGGTGCGCAGACTGAAAAGCACCAGCGCCGGATGATGGGCGAAATTGCCAAGCTGACAGCGGGTTCAAACGGCGCACTTGATGTGGCGGCCTATGAACGCACGGTTGGTATTGTGATGGATGGCGGCGTGATTTCAGCCGCGCCTGAAGGCGCCTGGAGCAGCGCGATCACGGACGCGGCCCTTAAATAAGCAAGCGGTAAGCTAAGAATAGTGGCGCGACCCCTGACGGGGCCGCGCCATTTTTATTTGCAGGCCCTTTGGGCCTGTGATGCCTTCGGCGAGGATATTTTTAAACAGAAGAAGCCGGGCGGGCGGGCCCTAATCCCCGATCACATGGGGGGTGTCAAAGATTGTTGGTTCAATCGGGTTTCCGTCACTGTCAGTGGCGTGTTGGCCAAAGGTGGGGATGCCCGCGGGAATGACCGCGTCATGGCGGGCCACATCTAAAAAGATGTGTTTTGCATTTTCGGCTGTCCAGTCAAACCAGTTCGGATCGTCGAATGTTCCGGCGTGGACGCCGATGATGTCGTCCCAGCGTTCAAATGTGTAATAGGTGCCAGAGCCGCAATTGCCGCAGAAATGGACCTGTAGTATTTTGCCGCTGCCTTCTGATTTATGGTCATAGGTTTTGGGCTTGCCGCTTAGCAGTTCAAAATCAGTCATTTGAAAAATGGGTTCAACCGCATAGGCCGCCCCACGTGCGCGCTGGCAAAACTTGCAGTGGCAAAATGAAACCCGGATGGGTTGTTGTGTGGCCTGATACCTGATCTGGCCGCACAGGCAGCCGCCCTGTTGTGGTTTCATTGAGCTACTTTCTTTTTACAGGGCGCGAATATTTTACGTGAACTATTTCGCGCGATTGGCGATCAGGTCGTCAACAACGGCCGGGTCCGCCAGTGTCGATGTATCCCCCAGCGCACCATAATCATTTTCGGCGATTTTGCGCAAAATCCGGCGCATGATTTTGCCAGAGCGTGTTTTTGGCAGGCCCGGTGCCCATTGGATATGGTCAGGGGACGCGATGGGGCCAATTTCCTTGCGCACCCAGTTGCGCAGTTCGACCTTCAGTTCATCGGTATATTCAAATCCGACCATCAGGGTGACATAGCAATAGATGCCCTGACCTTTGATGTCGTGGGGAAAGCCGACAACGGCGGCCTCTGATACCGCCTGATGGGCGACAAGCGCACTTTCAACTTCGGCGGTGCCCATGCGGTGGCCGGATACGTTGATCACATCGTCAACCCGCCCGGTAATCCAGTAATAGCCATCTTCGTCGCGCCGACAGCCATCGTCGGAAAAATAATAGCCTTTGTAGCTGGCAAAATAGGTGGAAACAAAACGGTCGTGGTCGCCGTAGACGGTGCGCATCTGGCCGGGCCAACTGTCGCGGAAGGCAAGGACACCGTCGGCCTTGGCTTCGGTGATCTCTGCGCCGGTTTCAGGGTTCAGGACCACCGGCTGGACACCAAAAAACGGCAGGGTGGCAGAGCCGGGTTTGGTGGGGGTGGCACCGGGAAGGGGGGTTAACATGTGGCCGCCGGTTTCGGTTTGCCACCATGTGTCAACGATTGGCACGTTGCCGCCACCGACGATGTCATTGTACCAGGCCCAGGCCTCTGGGTTGATGGGTTCGCCCACGGTTCCCAGTACCTTTAGGGCCGAAAGGTCGTATTTCAGCACCGGTTCATCGCCGTGCTGCATAAGGGCGCGAATGGCTGTGGGGGCGGTGTAAAACTGGTTTACCTTGTGCTTTTCACACACGGCCCAGAAACGGCCCAGATCGGGGTAGGTTGGCACCCCTTCAAACATCAGCGTGGTTGCCCCGTTGGCCAGCGGGCCATAGACGATGTAACTGTGACCAGTGACCCAGCCCACATCGGCCGTACACCAGAAGATGTCACCGTCATGATAGTCAAATGTGTATTGGTGGGTCATTGACGCATAGACCAGATAACCACCCGTGGTGTGCAAAATACCCTTGGGTTTCCCGGTGGAGCCAGACGTATAAAGAATGAACAGCGGGTCTTCGGCGTTCATCGGTTCTGGTGCGCAATTGGGTGAGGCATCGGCCATCAGGGCGGTATAGCCAAAATCGCGCCCGGATTTCATGGGCACATCCGCGCCGGTGCGTTCAACCACCAGTGTTTTGGTGTCACCACAAATTTCCAGTGCCTTGTCTACATTGGTTTTTAGGGGTGTGTTTTTGCCGCCGCGCGGGGCCTGATCTGCCGTGACGACAAGGGAAGCCTCGCAGCCCTCGATCCGGCTGGCCAGTGCCTCGGGTGAAAACCCGGCAAATACAATGGAATGCACCGCGCCGATACGGGTGCAGGCCAGCATGGCATAGGCGGCTTCGGGCACCATTGGCATATACAAAATAACCCGGTCACCCTTGGAAATGCCCAATGACTTATAGACATTGGCCAGCTTGTTCACTTTTTCAGACAGCTCGGCGTAGGTGATGTGTTTATCGACGTTTGGGTCGTCACTTTCCCAGATGATCGCGGTTTGATCAGCGCGGGTCGCAAGGTGGCGGTCAACGCAGTTGGCGGACACGTTCAACTGGCCATCTTCGAACCATTTGATCGATATGTCCGGGTATTCAAATGTTGTGTTTTTGACCTTTGTATAGGGTTTTATCCAGTCCAGACGCTTACCCTGTTCGCCCCAGAATGCATCCGGGTCATTCACGGACGCGGCGTACATTTCGTCGTATTTTGCCTTGTCGGCGTGGGCATTGGCAGCAAAGGCAGCACTTGGCGGATAGATTTTTGTGTCGGTCATGTCCAAAATTCTCTTTTGTTGCTGGGCAAGTGCCACCGGTGGCGGCAAAATCGGTGCTAGATGGCCAGATATTCGGCGCGCAGTTTGTCGTTGTCCAACACTTCTTGTGCGGTGCCGTCAAATACCACCAGCCCGGTGTCCAGAATTATGGCCCGATCTGCCAGTTTTAGCGCGCGCAGGGCGTTTTGTTCAACGATCACCGTGGTGATGCCCTGTTGTTTGATCAGGTTCAGGGTTTTTTCGATCTCGTCCACAATAACCGGGGCCAGCCCTTCATAGGGCTCGTCCAGCAGCAGAACCTTGATATCACGGGCCAGTGCGCGCGCGATGGCCAACATTTGCTGTTCGCCCCCTGACAGGGTGGTGCCTTCTTGTTTGCGGCGTTCTTTCAGGCGGGGGAACAGTTCATAAATGCGTTCCAGTGACCAGCCAATAGGCGGTGCGATCTGGGCAAGTTGCAGGTTTTCTTCCACCGTCAGCCCGGCAATGATGCGCCGATCCTCGGGGACCAGACTGATGCCTGCCTGACTGGCCTCATAACTTGCCATGGGGTGAACCGGCTGATGATCCAGCCAAATTTCACCATGCGTCAGGGCAGGTGAGGCAAGGCGCGCAATCGCACGTAGGGTTGACGTTTTGCCCGCCCCGTTTCGCCCCAGCAGGGCAAGAATTTCGCCCTCATGGATATTAAAGCTAACGCCCTGAACGATATAGCTTTCACCGTAATAGGCATGCAGGTCCCAGACCGAAAAATAGGCGGGGGCCGTTGCGGCCTTATTGGCGTTTTGGTTAAAGTCGGGTTTGTTGTTCATGTCACTGCCCACCTAGTCCTGTGTCTCGCCAAGGTATGCTTCGCGCACTTTGGGATGGCCTTTGATATTTTCCGGCGTGCCTTCCACCAATGGCGTGCCCTGTGCCAGAACGGTAATCCGTTCAGCCAGTGAAAACACCACATGCATGTCATGTTCAATAATCACCATGGTGATGTCGCGCTTTTCCTTGATTTCACGCAGCAGGTCGATGGTGTTGTTGGTGTCGGCACGCGCCATACCTGCCGTGGGTTCATCCAGCAGCAACAGGCGCGGTTCCTGCACCAGACACATTGCCATTTCAAGGCGACGTTTATCGCCCCGGCTAAGGGCGGCTGCGTGCATGTCCAGCTTGTCGGTCATATTGACGTCTGACAGGATTTGTTGTGCTTTTTGAACCAACTCGGCCTCATTCGCGACGCTTTCAAAGGCGTGCATTCGAAACGAACCGTCACGTTTTGCAAAACACGGGATGATCACGTTTTCCAGCACAGTCAGGTCGCCAAATATTTCTGGTGTTTGAAAAACCCGTGAAATCCCCATCTGGTTGATTTCGTGGGGTTTGCGCCCCAGAACCGATTGCCCGTCAAACATAACAGACCCGGTGTCCGGGATCAGTTTGCCCACCAGACAGTTCAGCAATGTTGATTTTCCGGCCCCGTTGGGGCCGATGATCGCATGCAGGCTGTTTTCAGCAACCGAAAGGTTTACGTCGCCCAGGGCCTGCAGGCCACCGAAACGTTTGTTAACGCCTTTGACTTCGAGGATACCCATATCTATTTCTCCTCTCACTCTGCCGGTTTGACGTCAGATGCGGCGTCTGAATTTTTCTTGCGACTGAACATTGTCTTGATCCGCTGACCGCCTTCAACCAACCCGCCGGGTAAAAAGATAACCACCAGCATGAACACCAGCCCAAGGGTCAGGTGCCAGCCTTTGCCGACAAAGGGATGGATGATTGTAACCAGAAACCCTTCCAGGCCATCGGGCAGGGCGGAAAACCAGGCATGCAGAATGTTGTCGTTGATCTTGGAAAAGATGTTTTCGAAGTATTTGATAAACCCGGCCCCAAGGATCGGCCCCATCAGGGTTCCTGTGCCCCCCAGAATGGTCATCAGGACAACCTCGCCCGACGCGGTCCACTGCATCCGTTCAGCCCCGGCCAACGGGTCCATTGCTGCCAACAGCCCCCCGGCCAGACCCGCATACATGCCCGATATTACAAAGGCCGCCAGCGTGTAGGGGCGGGTGTTCAGCCCGGTATAGTTCATCCGGTGCTGGTTTGACTTTACCGCGCGCAGCATCAGCCCAAACGGCGAGCGGAATATCCGCAAGCTAAGGTAAAAGGCGGCAATCGCGATGATGGCGCAGAAATAGTAACCGGCGTTAAAGGTGAAAACGTAATCCCCCATCGCCAGTTTGAAGGAACTGCTCATGTCCAGTCCGAACAGGTTTGTGTATTGTGACGCCCCTTCACCATCCAGAATCCGTGGATCATTCAGGCGAATTTGCAGGCCGGTTTCGCCATTGGTGATTGGCGTCAGAACCGAATAGGCAAGGTTGAAAGACATCTGCGCAAAGGCCAGCGTCAGGATCGAAAAATAAATGCCTGAACGGCGCAGGGATATATAGCCGATAATCAGTGCAAATATGCCCGAAACGATCACCGCAAGAATGATGCCGGGGATCACATTCAGCGACAGCAGTTTGAACATCCAGACGGCAGAATAACTGCCGACCCCCAAAAAGGCCGCATGCCCAAATGACAGATACCCGGTAAGCCCAAGTAATATATTAAACCCGATCGCAAAAATGCCGTAGATCGCAAAGCGTTGCATCAGGTCGGGATAACCCGCATTGAATTGCGCCATCGCCGAGCCTTCGGGAAAGGGCTGCAACAAAAACGGTGTGAACAGTGTAAGGGCGATAACGATCAGGAAAAACCTGGTATCGCGATTATTTAAACCCAGCATATCTTATTCCTCCATCACGCCTTTGCGTCCCATAAGACCGCGCGGACGGACCAGCAGGATGATGATTGCAACCAAGTAGATTATGATCTGATCGATGCCCGGGAATATTTGCTTCACTTCGTTCATCGATGCGAAACTTCCCAGAATTCCCAACAGGAAACCCGCCATGACGGCACCGGGCAGGCTGCCCATTCCACCGACAACGACCACAACAAAACTAAGCACCAGAAATTCCATTCCGAATTCGTAGTTCGGTGAATTGATCGGCGTATACATCACCCCGGCAAGCCCGGCGACGGCGGCGGCAATGCCGAACATAATGGTAAAACGCTTGTCGATATTGATGCCCAGCAGACCAACGGTTTCCCGGTCTGCCATGCCAGCCCGCACAACCATCCCAAAGGTGGTAAAGCGCAAGAAGGCAAAGATTCCGCCAATAACGATCAGCGAAAAGACGAAATATATCAGCCGCCAGATCGGGTAGATGATCGCGTTGGGATCAAAGCCGATCATCACGCCAATATCCAATGATCCCTTAAAGGCGGTAGGTGCCGGTGTCGGAATTGGGTTGGCACCAAAGTAGTATTTGATGATTTCCTGCAAAACGATCGCCAGACCAAAGGTCACCAGAATTTGGTCGGCGTGGGGGCGGTTGTAGAAATGCTTAATCAGCCCGCGCTCCATAATGAAACCAAGGGTCACCATGATCGGAATGGCAAATATAATTGCCAGCGGAACCGACCAGTCAATGATGGCCGCCCCGATCTCGGGGCCGAACCAGCCTTCAATGTAGGGGGTTTCGATCTTTGCCGGGTTTCCGAGGAAGTCGGTTTTTTCAGGGTCGATGGTGGTATAGCTGATTGACAGTAAGCGTTGCAGCGTCACTGCGCAAAATGAACCGATCATGAACAACGCACCATGTGCAAAGTTCACAACCCCCAATGTGCCAAAAATAAGCGTCAGCCCCAGTGCGATCAGCGCATAGGCCGCGCCTTTATCAAGGCCGTTTAACGTTTGCAGAAGGATTGCGTCCATGGGTCCCACCCGAATGTGTCATGCCGTTGTGTCGATACTATAGATCGTGTTCTCTCAGACAACCGGCCAGCCGCGAGCAATGTCGCGGCTGGCCATTTCTTGCGAAACGCTTATGCGCCCGAGTTACAAGCACCCAGTTCGCCACCGGCAAACATTGGGTGATCAGGTGCATATTCCACCTGTGCGCGTGGTGTTGTTTCAACCTTTTCAAGGATGTCGAACTGGTTTTCCGGGTTTTCTTTGCCCTTCATGACCAGCACGTCTTTAAAGCACTGGTGATCTTCAGCGCGATAAAGTGTTGGACCATTGCCCATGCCGTCAAATTCAAAGCCTTCAAGGGCTTCGCCAACTGCGCAAGGGTTGAATGAGCCAGCCCGTGCAACCGCGTCGGCATAAAGCAGCGTCTGCACATAACATGTGTGGGCAGAGTTTGACGGTGGACGACCGTACTTTTCACCAAAGGATTTCACGAAGGCGGCTGTGCCCGCATCTTCAAGCTGCCAGTTCCAGTTCATGGAACCGTAAACGCCTTTGATGTTTTCACCAGCGCCCTCAGCCATCAGTTCTGAGTAAAGCGGTACAACAATCTGGAAGTCCTTGCCGTTAACCTGTTTGTCGCGCAGGCCAAACTGAACCGCAGCAGTGATAGAGTTGATCATATCGCGGCCATAGTGGTTCAGCACCAGCACGTCAGCGCCAGAATTCAGAACCGGCGTGATGTAGGACGAAAAGTCACCAGCGCCAACAGGTGTCAGAACCGTGTTGGTGGTTTTCCAGCCGTGGGCCTCGGTTGACGCAACCATGGATTCCTGCTGTGTCCAGCCCCATGTGTAGTCTGACGTCAGGTGGTAGGCATTACGATCAGAGCCATACGCATTTTCAAGCACAGGCGCCAGTGCAGCACCTGACATATAGGCGTTAAAGAAGTGGCGGAAGCCGTTTGCCTTCTTGTCTTTGCCCGTTGTGTCATTTGAGTGCGTCAGGCCGGCCATAAAGATAATGCCAGCTTCCTGACACAGGCCCTGAACCGCGATCGCCACACCCGAAGATGAACCACCGTTGATCATGATCACGCCGTCTTTTTCGATCATCGACTTTGCAGATGCACGGGCAACGTCAGATTTTGTATTGGTGTTGCCGGTTACAAATTCAACCTTGCGGCCCAGGATGCCATTGCCGCCCAGTGCTTTGGAACTGAAGGTATTCAGCATGCCACCGTCGCCAACACCGTTCAGGTGCTCAACAGCAAGTTCCTGCGCACGCAGTTCGTCAAGGCCTTCGTCGGCGTATGGACCGGACTGCGGTACGTTAAAACCGATTTTGACCGAACCGGCCCCCGGTTCATTGGTGAACGCGTTCGCGGCACCTGTAAAAATAGTCGGCAATGCAAGACCTGCGCCAGCTGCGGCACCGGTTTTGATCACCCCACGACGGGTAAATTTAGAATTAGACATTGATATCCTCCCTTTAGGTATCCCTAGCAGTGCCGGCCTGTTTCAGACCCACTGCGAGCCTTAACAAGGCTGGGGGAATATTGCGTGGGGAACGAAAATTTCTCAATAACTGCTTTAAACGAAACAATTTGTTTGTAAAGTTTTACACAGGCGCGTAGCAATAAGTGTAAAATAATTATCCCGCACCTGCAGAAACCCATTGAAAACTCGGGGGTTTTCCGATGCCCAAAAGTGGACTGACCGGCAGCCGAATCCGCGAAAAGCGGATCAGCAACGGTATGCGACAGGTCAAACTGGCCCAAAAGGTGGGGATTTCACCGGCCTATCTGAATTTGATTGAACACAATCGGCGCAGAATCGGCGGTAAGCTGTTGGTTGATTTATCCCGTGAACTTGGGGTGGAACCTTCTGCTCTTAGTGAAGGCGCAGAGGCCGCCCTGCTGGAAGTTCTAAGTGATGCATCCGCCGGGATGCCGGCCGCAAAGGCCGAAACCCCAAGGGTCGAAGAATTGGCAGGGCGCTTTCCCGGTTGGTCGGCGCTGATCGCGGCGCAATATCGCAGGTCGATGTCGCTGGAACGGGTGGTCGAAGCCCTGGGTGATCGTCTGACACATGATCCGCAACTTGCGGATTCAATGCACGAAGTTCTTTCGGTCGTTACGGCAATACATTCCACTTCGGCCATTCTGGCAGAGGATGGCGACCTTGACCCTGAATGGCGGACACGGTTTCACCGGAACCTTTATGAAGACAGCCAGCGGCTGGCCCAAAGTGCGCAATCTCTGGTCGCCTATCTTGCTGCCAATGATGATGATGGTGGTGCGAACGCGCCTGCCGGTCTGCCCCAGGAAGAACTGGTTGGCTGGCTGGGGGCGCGAAATTTCCATGTGTCTGAACTGGAAGGTCCGAATGCGGTTTCGGTTGATGCGTTTCTTGCCCGTCAGGACCAGTTGACCAGTGCCGCCACCACCGCAAGTTTCGCCAAAACTTATCTGGAACGTTATCGCAATGACGCCCGACAGGTTGCGCAAAACCCGCTGGCCCGTGCGATGAAAAAAGAGGGGGTGAACCCACTGGCGCTGGCGCAGGGGTTTGGCTGTGATTTGGCAACCATAATGCGCCGGATCGCATGCCAGCCCGAAGAAAACGCCAGTTCACCCTTTGGCTTGGTGGTTTGTGATGGCTCGGGGGCGCTGACGTTCAAAAAGGCGATTGAAGGCTTTAACCTTCCCGGATACGGGGCGGGCTGCCCCCTGTGGCCGCTTTATCAGGCAATGCTCCGCCCGATGTCACCGATCCGGGCTGTGGTTGAACCATCGGGTCACAGGGCGCGGCGGTATCTGACTTATGCGGTTTCCCAACCCAGTATCATGACAGGGTTTGACATGCCGCAATTGTTTGAAACCACCATGCTTATTTTGCCAGATGATAGGGCTGATATCCCACCTGATCTGCCGGTCCTGCCCGTGGGGGCAAGTTGCAGAACTTGCCCGCGAATTGACTGCGACGCGCGGCGGGAACCGTCAATTTTGACGAACGGCTTTTGACAGGGGTAAATTTCCCGGCAATAGTCGGCCATCGACTGCATTATCCCGGGAAAGGGTGCGAATATGGGTAAACGTGTCCTGTTGATTGAGGATGAACCGAACATCATTGAAGCAATCAGGTTTATCCTGTCGCGCGATGGCTTTGCGGTGGACACCCATTCCGATGGCTCAACAGCCCTGCAGGCGGTTCAGGCAAAGGTGCCTGATCTGGTGATTTTGGATGTGATGCTGCCAAATCGGTCAGGGTTTGATATATTGCGTGACTTGCGCGCACAGGCCGAAACCGAAAACCTGCCGGTTCTGATGCTGACGGCACGGGGCCAAAAGAAAGACCGTGAAATGGCCGAGCGTTTCGGGGCAAGCCGTTTCATGACCAAACCGTTTTCCAATTCTGAGGTTCTGAAGTCCGTGCGCGAACTGGCAAGCCTGTGAACCCAAAGTCACCCATCTTTCTGGCCCGAGCGGCCTATCGGTTGCGCCGGGCAATGGACGCGGCGCGGGTATTGCCGATCGTCGGGGGGGGCTTGTTTTTGATGCCGCTGATCTGGACAGCGGGTTCAACGCGTCAGGGGATTATCTATATTTTCGCAATCTGGATTGGCCTGATTATTGCCGCGGCCCTGTTGTCGCGCATTCTGATCAAAGAACCCCAAAGTGAAAACCACGGTGCAACAGATCTGGGGCAAGACAGTGGTTCCGTTTAATATCCTTGTCCTTGTTTGTATCCTTTATGTGATCCTGTTGTTCTTGGTGGCCTTTGGGGCAGAAAAGCGCGCCGCCAAGGGCCAGTTGGGCTGGCTGCGCTCACCTTTGATTTATACATTGTCCTTGTCGGTATATTGCACAGCTTGGACGTTTTATGGCGCGGTTGGCTATGCGGCCCGGTCCGGGTTGGAATTCGTGACGATCTATCTGGGGCCGACGCTGGTTATGGTTGGCTGGTGGTGGGCCCTGCGCAAGCTGGTGCGCATTGGTCGTGCGCAGCGGGTGACATCGGTGGCTGATCTAATTTCATCGCGCTATGGCAAATCTAATGCGCTGGGGGTGATTGTGACGGTTATGGCGGTGATCGGCACCACGCCCTATATTGCGCTGCAACTGCAATCTGTAACCCTGTCCTTTGCCGTTTTCGCCAATGAACGTTCGGCGGGCGGGGCCTTGCCTGACCTGAATTCAACCGCCCTGTGGGTCGCGGCGGGACTGGCGGTTTTCACAATTGTATTTGGCACCCGAAGTCTGGATGCAAACGAACGCCACCACGGCGTTGTGACGGCGATTGCGCTGGAAGCGGTGGTAAAGCTTGCCGCACTTTTGGCTGTCGGGGTCTTTGTTGTTTGGGGGGTGGCGGATGGCCCTTCGGATATTCTGGCCCGGATTGACACGTCACATTTTTCGCAGTGGCAGATAAAGGGCGAACGCTGGTTCACCCTGATTTTCCTGTCGGCGGCCGCCTTTTTGACCCTGCCGCGGATGTTTCAGGTGCTGGTGGTCGAAAACGTGAATGAGCGCCACCTGGCAACCGCCAGTTGGGCCTTTCCACTATATCTGTTTTTGATCAGCCTGTTTGTGGTGCCAATTGCGGTTGTCGGGCTGTCGGCCTTGCCAGAGGGCACCAACCCCGACCTGTTCGTGTTGACCGTGCCACTGAATTACAACGCCGAAGGCTTGGCGACGCTGGCCTTTTTGGGTGGGTTTTCATCGGCCACATCAATGGTGATTATTGCGGCGATTGCCCTGTCTACAATGGTGTCCAACCATATTGTCATGCCAATCTGGCTGTCGGTGCGTAAGGTTGGCGCAACCGTGTCGGGGGATGTGCGCGGCGTTGTTTTGATGTCGCGCCGTGTCAGTATCGGGGCAATTTTGGCGCTGGGGTATTTGTATTATCGTTTTTCGGGTGGTGGTGGGGCGCTGGCGGCCATTGGGCTGGTGTCATTTGCCGGTGTTGCACAGGTTTTGCCCGCACTGCTGGGGGGGATATTCTGGCGTGGTGCCACGCGAAACGGTGCTGTGGCGGGGTTGATCATTGGGTTTTCGGTCTGGGCCTATTCGATGTTCATCCCCAGTTTCGGCGAAGGCGCGCTGATGTCGTCGGCAATGCTGACAGATGGGCCGTGGGGCATTGGCTGGCTGCGCCCGCAGGCGCTGTTTGGAATTCAGGGGCTGGACCCGCTGGTGCATGCTGTTTTCTGGAGCATGGCCCTGAACACCAGCGCCTTTGTTATCGGTTCACTGGTTAGTTTTCCGGGGCCTATTGAACGCCTTCAGGGCGCGCAATTCGTCAATGTATTCGAACATTCCGGCACCGCGCGCGGCTGGCAGGGCAGTGCCGCCGAGGCCGAAGACCTGTTGGTTATGGCACAGCGAATATTAGGGGCACAGCAGGCGCAGGCCCTGTTTCAGGCAGAATCGCAAGGGCAGGGGCGCGATGGCTATTTGCCAGACGTCACCGCTGATTTTATCGGCAAACTGGAACGTGAACTGACCGGCTCTGTCGGGGCGGCGACGGCCCATGCGATGCTGGGGCAGATCATTGGCGGATCAACGGTGTCGGTGCATGACCTGATGGCGGTGGCCGATGAAACCGCGCAAATGCTGGAATATTCCAGCCAGCTTGAAGCCAAATCCCAGGAACTGGCCCGAACCGGGCGCCAATTACGTGATGCAAACGAAAAGCTGAAAGAATTATCGATCCAAAAGGATGCCTTTCTAAGCCAGATCAGCCACGAATTGCGCACACCCATGACGTCAATCCGGGCGTTTTCCGAAATTCTGATGGACGGGGGGGATGCGGGGGACGAATACCGGCAAAAGTATTCGACCATTATCCACGATGAAACCATTCGCCTGACGCGGCTGTTGGATGATTTGCTGGACCTGAGTGTTCTGGAAAACGGTCAGGTCACGCTGAACTATAGTTCTGCCAATCTAAACGATATCATCAGTAGTGCGGTTGCGGCGACGTCGTCGCTTGATGGCGCGCGCGCTATTTCCATTTTGCGCGATGGGGGCCGTGAAAACCTGCCAATCACCACCGATGCCGACAGGTTGCGGCAGGTGTTTATCAACCTGATTGCCAATGCCACTAAGTATTGTGATGCCAGGGTTCCGGAACTTGCCATAAAGGCCCGCCTGCGTGGTGGCATGCTTGTGGTTGATTTTGTTGACAATGGCAGTGGTATCGCAAAGCGAAGTCAGTCAGTTATTTTTGAAAAGTTTTCCCGCCTGTCGGATCATGCCGCCGCGGGCGGGGCCGGGTTGGGCTTGGCGATTTGCCGTGAGATCATGACAAACCTTGGCGGGCAAATAAGTTATTTGCCGGGGCAGGGGGGCGGCGCATTTCGGGTGACTATGCCGCCCATAGCCCCCAAGGCCGGGGCTGTGAAATAAGCTGTAACCGGAATTTTAAAGGTCAGAGATTGAAACGTTGGCGGTGGCCATGTTTAGGAATGCCCGGTTAAAAGATGCGCATACCCCTTTTGAAGTGCCCGTTGAAAAAGAAAATGCTGCTGGTGATGCCACTAGCCATCAACATTCAGCCATCGGGTATGAAATGCCGGAAGTAGCCGGTTGTTAAACCTGTGTCCAAAGGCGTATCAAGCCATAGGATACGGGTTCAGGCCGGATGGCAATTCAGTACCAAATCAGGTACACAAAGCCAGTTTGAACAGGGTTGCATGAAATAAACTGAAAAGCCTTCGGCAAGGCCGGGGCGGTTCAGCACGATGTTCTGCCAGTAGAAAGGATATAATATGGATTGGCTGATCTGGCCCGGCGCAGTGGTGGTTTTTATCGGTATGATTGGCCTTGGATATTGTATCAGGGCCGCCGCCAAAGCACGTTCTGAAAACCTGGACAGCACCCAGATGAAGGCGCGCCTACAGTGGCTTGTCGCGCTAAACATGGGGGCGCTGGCCCTAAGCGCGATCGGCCTGATGATGGTGGTGATCGGGATATTGCTGGGCTAGCTGTCGAACCGGGGCCCTGCCCAGGGTTCATCTTTGGTTTGTTCGCTGTTTGCACCGTACTTGGCCCAAGTTTACGATGCCCCTTTGGTTAAGCCCCAACCAAACAGAAATTTTTAATGTTGTCTGAGGTGCCCCTAGTTTCCTAGACACCAGCCTTGTTCAATTTATGCTGGCCTACTTCATAGTCAACTGGCGACAACATGCCGTTGTTCGTGTGTTTGCGGCTCGGGTTGTAGAACATCTCGATGTAATCGAAGACATCCTGCCTTGCCGCGTTGCGTGTGAGGTATGTCCGCCGCCTGACCCGTTCGCGT
>DAOURA010000054.1 GCA_030625325.1 Marinosulfonomonas sp. | reverse complement strand
AATGAACGTTCGTATTCGCCGGTATAGTGGCTGACATCCGTAGATGTGCCGCCCATGTCAAACCCGATCAGCCGGGAATACCCGGCCAGTTCGGCCGTTTTGACCATGCCAACTATACCACCCGCCGGGCCTGACAGGATGGCGTCCTTACCCTGAAACAGCCCCGCGTCCGTCAGCCCGCCGTTGGACTGCATGAAAAGCAACTTGCCACAGGCCCGCCCCACGTCCAGCGCGCCGGTCACTTGCCCCACATAGCGGCGCAGTATTGGCGACAGGTAGGCGTCCACCACCGTTGTATCGCCCCGACCCACCAGTTTTATCAGGCGTGACACCTGATGGCTGGTTGATATCTGGGTAAATCCGATTTCAGCCGCTATTTCCGCTGCCCGCAGTTCATGCGCGGGGTTCAGGTAGGCGTGCATAAATGCGATCGCCACACTATTGATGCCGCTGTCATAGGCACCCTGCAAATGGGCGCGCAGGGTGGTTTCGTCCAGCGGGGTAATGATTTGCCCCTCTGCGTCCAGCCGCTCGGGCACCTCACCGACAGTTTCGTACAATAGCTCTGCACGTTTGATGTGCAGGTCAAACAGGCGCGGGCGGGTCTGATAGCCAATTCGCAACAGATCGCCAAAACCCTTGGTGATCAGGAAAAAGGTGCGCTCACCCTTTCGTTCCAACAGGGCGTTGGTGGCAACGGTTGTACCCATTTTGACGGCCCTGATTGTCGCATCGGGAATGGTTTGACCGGCATCAAGGCCCCGCAATTCGCGGATCCCCTGAACAGCTGCGTCGGGGTAACGTTCGGGGTTTTCGGACAGCAGTTTATGGGTCAGCAATTTTCCGTCGGGGCGGCGCGCCACCACATCGGTAAATGTGCCGCCACGATCAACCCAAAATTCCCATTCGCTATCAGACATAGGCTTTCCCTTTTTTTGCCAGCGGTAAACGGCGTCAACTGCACCCGGTTGTCAACTATTCGTGGCTGACAAAATACAAGAAAGCGAAAATATTTACCCCCTGTGAACCAAGGTTAACCAGCTATTTACCAATTTCGTGCTTTTCCTGAACGCAGGAGGTCCCATTTGGTTGCCCAGATCGACACGCAGTTTATCAAAACACGGCCGGGCAAAGTTTGGCCGCGGCTGCTGGCGTATACCATGTTTGAGGGCCGCCCCCTGACAACACGGGGGCGCTGGATCAATCCGCTGGTCTTTGGGGGGTATCGGCTGTGGTCGGCCCTGCCCATTCGCAAACCCGTGGACAGGCCGGTGTTCATTTTGGGGGTCGGGCGCAGTGGTACGACCATTTTGGGCACCATTCTGGCCTTGCACAGGGACGTGGGGTATCTGAATGAACCCAAGGCCCTGTGGCAGGCCGCATTGGGTGACGATGATCTGATCGGGTCCTATTCGCGCCGGGCCGGGCGCTTTCGCATGACCGCCGCAGATGCCACACCCGGCGTCAAAAGGCGGCTGCACCGGTATTATCGCACCTTTCTGCGGTTATCCGGCAATCGCCGTGTGGTTGATAAATATCCCGAACTGGTATTTCGCAATGGCCTGTTGAATGCGGTATTCCCGGATGCGCGTAAAATCATGCTGATCCGCAACGGGGCCGATACCTGTCAGTCAATTGCAAACTGGTCCCTGAAACACGGCCAGCAGGCCGACGACTGGTGGGGACGAAACCGGCAGAAATGGCATTTACTGGTTGATCAACTGATCGCACCAGATCCTTATTTTGCACCGGTTCTGGCGGACATTCGCGGCCTTTCACGCCACATGGACATGGCGGCGGTTGAATGGATTGTCACCATGCGAGAGGCCCTGCAATTGCAGGTGCAAAACCCCGGCAGTCTGCATTTCGTTCGATACGAAGACCTGACGGCCGATCCGGCAGCAACAATTCCTGAGATCCTGCAGTTCTGCGGGTTGCAACCGGACGTTGCGGTGACGCGATATGCAAAACAGACCCTGAAACCACGCGCACCCTACCCCCCACCCGACCTGCACCCGGCCATTCAGGGGATGTTTGAAGACACCATGAAATCCCTTGGCTATGAAACCCCGGCCCCACAATGAGGGTGTTACAAATCAGCCATAACCACCACATCACCGGTGGGTCGGATGCGGTGTATTTTGCCACATCAAAACTGCTGCAAGAGGCCGGGCATGACGTGATCCCATTTTGTATTGCCAGTGACCAGAACGCCCCCACCCCGTGGGACAGGTATTTCCCGGCCGGCGCCGACAGCAAAAAGGCCCCGTTTCGCGATGGCCTGCGCTATTTTTTCAATGCAGAGGCGCGAACAAACCTGATCCGGCTGCTGGATGATGTGGGCCCGGTGGATGTTGCTCATCTGCATATTTACCACGGCAAACAAACCCCGGCGATCCTGCCGGTTTTGCGGGCGCGGGGTATTCCGGTGGTGCATACGTTGCACGAATACAAAATGGCCTGTCCGGTCTATACCCTGCAACGCAATGGCACCCCGTGTGATTTGTGTGTTCAGGGGTCGGCGCTGAATTGCCTGCGCCACCGTTGTAAGGACGGGTCAATGCTGCGCTCTGCGGTTATGACGGCGGAAATGGCTGTGTCACGGGCCTTGGGGGATGTTCGGCTGGTGGATCGGTTTATTTGCGTCAGCAATTTTCAGCACCAGATTATGGAACGCGCCGGCATCCCTGCGCGCAAACTGTCAACGCTGCATAATTTTGTTGATACGTCCGGCCCACCCCCGGCCATGGGGCACGATGGTTATTTGTTTTATTTCGGCCGGATTGAAAAACTGAAAGGTCTGCCAACCCTGATTGATGCGGCCCGCCACAGTGGTCAGCGATTGCTGATCGCCGGTGACGGTGCATGGCGCGAAGAAATGCAGAAACGCATCGCGGGGCTGGCAAATATTGAATATCTGGGTTTTCAAAGTGGCCGGGCACTGACCCACCTGATCGCCCGATCAAAAGCGGTGGTTGTACCGTCTGAATGGTACGAAAACTGCCCCATGTCGGTGCTTGAGGCCAAGGCCCTTGGTCGCCCGGTCATAGGGGCGCGAATTGGTGGCATCCCAGAACTGGTCCGTGACAATATCGATGGCTTCCTGTTCGCCCCGGGGGACCCTGCCGATCTGATGCGCAAATTTCAGACCCTTGAGCGGGCAAACCACGACAACCTGTCAAAATTCGCCAGAAAAGACGCCCAAACCCGGTTTTCAAAAACGACACACCAAAGGACGCTATTGGATCACTACCAAAGCCTGCTTTCTTCACCCGCATGGTCAGCCATGCAACCTGCCTGAATTCAGGCGGCTGCGTTCACCCACAGACCTTCACAGCGCACTGACATCGGACGACCACAGTCAATCAGCGTATAGGTGATCATGTTTTCAACCTTACGATAAACATGTGGCCTATGGATTGCATCAATCGCCATATCAGCATCAGGGGAAATAAAGGTCTGCCTTGAATCCAGACGGTGAAACGGTGCCAAAACAATATCTGCCGAAGGCATACCCTGACCGAACGCACCCGCACAGATCACGATAGGTTGCGCGCCCGGATGATAACCAAGGTATTCAGAATCAAACGTAATCCTGTGGATTGCTTTGATAGGAACATAATTCCCACCGGGCGTCAGAACACGGTCATTTTTACGCAGTGCCTGGGCCGGAAAATCACCAAATGACGTCGCCACCCGCGTCATAGGGCCCAACCCGCGAATAACGCGGGCGGAGTTGCCAGCCCGGCCCGAAGGCTTTTGGCTGGCAACTTTAAATCGGCGGGGTTTTGCCGCCGGCATAGTACTTGTTAAAACATCACTCATTACAATCACTCTTTACTACGGAGTTACCCATGAACCGTTACACAAGAACATCCCCGTCAATCTGGTTTCCAAGTGCCGTTTTACCGGCTGGTCCCGACCTCTTGGTCTGTTCTTGGACCATGTAGACAGTTAGCATTTGACAAGAATGTGGCTGCAAATTTTCATTCGCGACACAATCAGGATAGAATTGTGAACCGGGGAAATCACGCAATTTCAGGCTTCATTTCCAAGACTGCAACAATCACCGCCCCAACCATTGGTTCATTCCATTTGGCGGATAATGCAGGCGCAACTGTTTCAGAAAACGCCACATTCCGCCCCTGAACCATATAATTAAATTGTGGCAATTTTGCTTTAATTCGCCGATCCGGGGTGTGGCAACAAACTGTTTCCTAATGCCCAAGAAAAACCTGCGGGCCTGGCTTATACTTTTATATAAGTTGCAAAGCGATCCCTCAAAACGACTCGAATCAGGGCACCTTGCCCGACTCGGTTTTATATTCTATTTACTGAATATCTCAACACCTGTCCGCAGGGTTCACAGAATTACACAAGAGGGTGACATGAAAGAAAAGGTACTAAACCAATTAAAGAAAATTCTGATGCCCGGAACGGATACGAACGTTGTTGCGGGCGGCTTAATCTCTGACATTGTGATCGATGGCAGCAAAGTGATCTTTTCGATCACCGTGCCCAAAAACATGGAAAACCGACTGGGCGGGTTGCAACAGCAGGCCGAAGCCGGGGTTTTGAAAATTGACGGTGTGGAAACTGTGCTTGTCGTCCTGACAGCAGAGCGAACCGCACCACCCCCACCCAAACCCGCGCCTAAACTTAGCCGCAAGCCCGATCGCCCTGTTGGCCCGGACATGCGACCCGAAGCAGGCGCCATTCCCGGTGTTAAGGCCGTTCTGGCCGTTGCCTCTGGCAAGGGCGGTGTTGGCAAATCAACCACATCGGTGAACCTGGCCCTTGGCCTGCGTTCGCTGGGTCTGAAGGTTGGGCTGCTGGACGCTGATATATACGGTCCTTCAATTCCCCGTCTGATGGGCATCACCGAACGCCCGGAAATCCGCAATGACCGGATTATCCCGATTGATAAGTATCAGGTCAAAGTCATGTCCATGGGGTTTTTGATGGACGAAGAGGCGCCGGTTATCTGGCGTGGCCCCATGGTCACATCCGCCCTGATGCAAATGGTGCGAGAGGTTGAGTGGGGCGAACTGGACATTCTGGTGATCGATATGCCGCCCGGAACGGGTGACACACAACTGACCATCGCCCAGCAGGTTCCGTTGGTCGGGTCGGTGATCGTATCCACCCCACAGGACCTTGCCTTGATTGACGCGCGCAAAGGTCTGAAGATGTTCAAAAGCGTGGATGTCCCAATTCTGGGCATCATCGAAAACATGAGCACCTTTATCTGCCCACACTGTGGTGAAAGCTCGGATATCTTTGGTCACGGTGGCGCGCAGGAAGAGGCGGCAAAACTTGACGTGATGTTCCTTGGGGCCGTACCCCTGCACATGGATATTCGCCATTTCTCGGACCAAGGAACGCCCGTTGTTGTGGTTGAACCTGACGGCCCGCACGCGGCGATCTATAAATCCATTGCCCTAAAGGTCGCAACCCTTCTGGATAACAAAGACTAACACCTGCCCCAGACCGCAAAAATTAAGCCCCGCAAAACTGCGGGGCTTTTTTAATGAATGCACCAGCGGTGGCCTACAGGCTTTCCTGCGCGCCCAGTCCCATCGCAAAGCTGGTGTCATCGCTTTCTGAAAACCATTTCAGTTTATCGCGCAATTTCACCACGTCCCCGATGATAATCATCGACGGCCCACCCATGGCCTGTTCGCGGGCGATTTTATGGATGTTCTGGATCGTGCCAACGGCAACGCGCTGACGTTCGGTTGTGCCCTTGTCAATAATTGCCGCCGGGGTGTCGGGGTTGGCGCCACGTAGCACGAACTGTTCCGACAGATCCTGAAGACTGGAAAGCCCCATATATATCGCCACCGTCTGGGCCGGGCGCAACAGTACGTCCCAATCCAGCCCCAAAACGCCTTCCCTGCCGTGGGCCGTGACAAAAACGCAGGCCTGCGCATAATCACGGTGTGTCAGCGGAATGCCGGCATAGGCCGAACAGCCGGACGCCGACGTTATCCCCGGCACCACCTGAAACGGGATGTCATTTTCGGCAAGTTTTTCAATTTCTTCACCACCACGGCCAAAAATGAACGGGTCCCCGCCCTTAAGGCGCAGCACGCGTTTACCCTGGGACGCCAGTTTAACCATCAACTGGCTGATATCTTCCTGAACCATACTGTGTTGGTCTGGCAGTTTGCCCACATAAATCCGCTCAGCATCCCGGCGCATCAGGTCCAGAATATCCTTGCCCACCAGACGGTCATACAAAACCACATCGGCGCGCTGCATCAGCCGCAGGGCCCGAAAGGTCAAAAGATCCGGGTCACCGGGACCGGCCCCAACCAGATAGACTTCGCCCCTGGTAAAGTCGGCGTCATCACCGCCCTCACCACTTAGGACTGAATTCAGATGCTGCGTGGCCCCTTTAACATCACCCGCCAGAAACATGTCGCCCGCTGGCCCGTCGATCATCCGTTCCCAGAACCGGCGACGCAGCCGGGTTGATTTGATCTGTTCCAACACTTGCGCGCGGAACTTACCCATGAATTCCGCCATCCGCCCATAGGCGGGGGGCAACAGGGATTCGATGCGCGCCCGCAATATCCGCGCAATCACCGGCGCAGTTCCCGCCGATGAAATCGCCACCACCAAAGGGGAACGATCAACAACAGACGGGGTGATGAAATCACAATATTCAGCCACATCGGCCACGTTGCACAATACACCCCTTGATTGTGCAGCTTCGTATAACACCCTGTCACGAACCGTGTCTTCGGATGCCCCATAGGCCACAACAACACCTTGCAAATCACCCGCCACCAGCGGGCGTTCAAAATGGGTTACTTTTGGGTTTGTCAGAAATTCACGGAATTCATCACAGGGGGCGGGGTCAAACACATGAACCCGCGCACCGGCCGATAACGCCCGTTCCACACGCCGCGCCGCAACGGTGCAACCCCCATCAACAACGACAACCTTATCCTTGATATCCAGAAAAACCGGAAGATAATCCATTAGACTTACGCGCCTTTTTCGTTCTGTGGGTTTTCACCGCTTACTTCTGACCAGCGGACCATCAGCGCACCCAGCCTGGCCGCGCTATTTTGATCCAGATCCACAATCGTAAACCGCCGCCCTTCACGAAGGGTCAGACGCAACATATTCAGGCCACCGTTAAATTCTACATTCTTGACCGTAGCATGGCGATTAAATGGCAGGTTCAGTTCTGCAATGTCGGTGACGACTTCTTCAGTCATACTTCAACCCCCGGGCGAATATGCCTTCCAGACGCCATTCCCATTTGCGTGGGGTGTCGCGATAGTCAGGCTTAACATCAAATTCTATAAACATCTCACCGGATTCACCGGCGTGGGCGACCAGACGTTCCAGCTGTTCAAAGCTGTCTACCTCTGGGTGTTGAATAATCAGATCGCTGAGTTTTGCCATTTTTTAGTCCCCCGATACGCGATTGTGAAAACGGACCCGAAACATTAGCCGGGCACTGTCAGTGTCGGGTTTTGAATCAAACCCGGTTCGGTTATGAAGCGAGTTATTGCACAAAAGCCCGTGGCCCGCTTGCATTTTCGTTTCCTGAATATAGGGATCACCCCCCACCAAAAACCCCTGCAAAAACGCCACGGCCTGTCTGGTTATCGGATCGTCGCGCCACGCAATGCTGCGTGTTCGTGCGGTATAGCGCATTTCCAGATGTCCGGTATCGGCATTCACGGAAAACACCGGGCCAATACTGACCGGGCGCAGGTTTGCGTTTTCTTCCCGGTTTTCCGGGATCGTCATCGCCTGCGGGTGCATCAGCGCATCTATATAGTTCGGGTTTTCATCGCGCAGGCGGATATAGGCAATTTCAGGGTCCATCACCTGATTAATGCCGCCGTCATCTGCGGGGTGAACACAATGCAGCACCATCGCGCGAATTCGTTCGTCCGACCCATTATAGTAGCCATCAGTGTGCCAGTTGATCGCCTTTTTGGAATAGGGGATGTATCCGCGCTGACCTTTTTTGTCGCTGGGTGTCAGCGCGACAATACCCTGACGACCAGCGGAACGGTGCTTTTCCGCGATCCGCAACCCCAGCGCATCGGCAAAACCACGCAACTGGTCACGAACGATTTCACTGTCACCTTCGGCCTTCGCGCAGGCATATAGCGCACCATTGGAAATATTGCAGCGCCGGACCAATTCGGCCTGCTCAGTCACACTGGGGTTCGCAAGGTCCCTGATTTCCACCGGGCCAGATGCAGACGCGGTGTCATTGGATTGCACAAGTTTGCGTTTCCGCCACGCCTGATAGGGGCCATCACCCTTTGTATACCAAGGGCTGTCATCCGCATATTCAGACCCAAATTGTGTCACTTTTTTTTCCCATCATCGCATTGTGCTGTATTATATCAGCACGGGCTGGTGCCCTTTTGGGGGCCACAACAATACATTTACGCACGTTTTGCTTTACATTCAATTATTCTAATATAAAAAAGTGACAAGTGTTTAGTTGCTTTAAGCTGTGGTTAGTCGATGGCATGCTTGGGCGTCCCAGGCGCCCGATAGTATTGCTAAGTGCAACCAGCACAATAGAAAATGCCCATAAGGGGCCGCGCGAAAAATGCAAAGGGAGAATACTGATGAAAGACGGTGATTCGATAGACGATAAGTCGAAAGAGACCAATCAGCACCCCACACCCATGCTTGATGAGCTGGAAAACGGGCCTTGGCCAAGCTTTGTAACCGGTCTGAAAAGACTGCGTGACGCAAAGGGCGAAACCTATGCACCAATGATGAATGATCTTTTGGGGCAGCTGGAACATTCTTATGAAAACCGCATGGGGTTTTGGAAGGGCGGCACAGTATCGGTTTACGGGTACGGCGGCGGGGTTATCCCGCGTTTTTCCGAAGTTGCAGAAAAATTTCCTGAATCAAAAGAATTCCACACCCTGCGGATCATGCCGCCCCCCGGCTTTCACTATACAACTGATTTGCTGCGCAGCATGTGCGACATCTGGGAACGTCACGGCTCTGGCCTGATTGCGTTCCACGGTCAGTCCGGCGATATCATGTTTCAGGGCTGTACATCGGAAAACACCCAACCCGCATTTGACGCCCTGAACGAACTGGGCTTTGACCTTGGCGGGGCCGGCCCAGCCCTGCGTACCGCGATGAGTTGTGTTGGTCAGGCACGTTGTGAGCAGTCCTGCTTTGACGAAGCCCGCGCACACCGCGGCATTATCAACCGCTTTCTGGACGAAATGCACCGTCCGTCCCTGCCGTATAAGTTCAAGTTCAAATTCTCGGGCTGCGGCAACGACTGTGTGAACGCGATCCACCGGGCAGACTTTGCCGTGATCGGCACATGGCGTGATGATATCAAGATCGATCAGAAAAAAGTAAAAGAACACGTCGCCGAAAAGGGACGCAAATACACCATCGATACGGTTGTATCCATGTGCCCGACCCGCGCGATTTCCCTGAACGACGACGATACACTGGAAATCGACAACCCCAGCTGCGTGCGCTGCATGCACTGCATCAATGTTATGACCAAGGCCCTGTCACCCGGTGACGACAAAGGTGTTTCGGTTATGATCGGTGGTAAGCGTTCGTTGAAGGTCGGCGACCTGATGGGCACGATGATCGTGCCATTCATGAAGCTGGACACAGACGAAGACTATGAAAAGCTGGAAGAATTCGCAGAAACCTGCATCGAATTCTTTGCTGACAACGCGCTGGAACATGAACGTGTTGGTGAAACCATTGACCGCATCGGCCTGCCGGCATTTCTAGACGCCGTTGGTGTTGAACCTGATCCAAACATGGTCAACCACCCGCGCACATCCAGCTATGTCCGCACCGATGATTTTGATGAAGAAGCCGCCAAGTGGTTTGAACGCAAAGCGCGCGAAGCAGGCCTGACGGTCGCCGGGGAATAAAGTCCGCCGAACACCGACACGTATTAACATTCGCCCCGGCGCAATCCGGGTTCCGAATAGGGAGAGCAAGACATGAGTTCGACAACGAACAAGCCAAGAACAGCCGACGAAATCGGCGTACCGGATCATTTCCCGTACATGCACCCGGTCATGAAGGAAAACCACGGCAACTGGGACTGGCACGAACGCCCGCGCCCCGGTGTCCTGCGCCATATTTCCAAAAGCGGTGATGAAATTTTCACCATCCGCGCCGGCACGCAGCGCCAGATGGATGTTTTCACCATCCGCAAGCTTTGCGACATCGGTGATACATACGCCGAGGGCCACGTGCGTTTTACCACGCGCTCCAACATTGAATATCTGGTGGCTGACGAAGCCAAAGTTGCCCCACTGATCGAGGCATTGGGCGAGGCCGGCTTTCCCGTCGGCGGCACGGGGGCTTCGGTGACGATGATTTCCCACACCCAGGGCTGGTTGCACTGCGATATTCCCGGCACTGACGCGTCCGGCGTTGTCAAAAGCCTGATGAATTACCTGCATAAGGAATTTGTTCAGGAAAAAATGCCAAACCGCCTGCGGATTACGACATCCTGCTGTCAGATCAACTGTGGTGGTCAGGGCGATATTGCGATCAACGTGCAATACACCAAGCCGCCAAAGATCAACCACGATCTGGTTGCCAACGTCTGTGAACGCCCTGCCGTTGTGGCCCGTTGCCCTGTGGCGGCGATCCGCCCGGCGATGGTTGACGGCAAGCCAACACTGGAAATTGACGAAAAGAAATGTGTTTGCTGTGGTGCCTGTTACCCACCCTGCCCGCCAATGCAGATCAATGGCGCAGATTCCACCAAAATCGCGATCTGGGTTGGTGGTAAACATTCCAATGCCCGCACCAAGCCAACATTCCACAAGCTGGCGGTTGCCAACCTGCCCAACAATCCGCCCCACTGGCCCGAAGTTACCGCCGTGGTTCGCAAGATCGTCGAGGCCTACAAGGCCGACGCCAAGCATTGGGAACGTATGGGCGAATGGATTGATCGGATCGGTTGGAACCGTTTCTTTGACATGACCGATCTGGCATTCACCAAACATCACCTGGACACATGGGATGGCTCGCGCAAGACGATGAACGCTTCTTCCCATATCCATTTCTAAGGGGTTCAAACGTGAAATTCGGAATAGTAGTCAGCGAAGGCCCCTATACGCATCAGGCGTCTGATACGGCCTATAATTTTGCCAAATCAGCCCTTGAGGCCGGGCACGAAGTCCCACGGGTATTCTTTTACCATGATGGCGTGAACGTCGGCACCCGCCTGTCGATCCCGCCACAGGACGAACGCAACATTCAGCAACAATGGAGCGCCCTTGGGAGTGAACACGGCATTGATCTGGTAATCTGCATTGCCGCCGCCCAGCGCCGTGGTCTTCTGGACGAAAAAGAAGCCAGCCGCCAAGGCAAAGACGCCAACAATATCGCCGAAGGTTTCCGGATTTCCGGCCTTGGCCAGTTGATCGAAATGGGCATCCAGACCGATCGCCTGATGACGTTCGGGGACTAGGGGAAAAACATGTCAGAAGATATTAAAAAGTTCCTCTACGTAAATCGCAAAGCGCCCTATGGCACGATTTACGCACTGGAAAGTCTTGAGGTCGTCCTGATCGGGGCCGCCTTTGATCAGGACGTCAGCCTGGCGTTTCTGGACGACGGCGTGTTTCAGTTGACCAAGGGGCAAGATACCAAGGAAATTGGCGTGAAAAACTTTTCGCCGACCTTCCGGGCACTGGGTGATTACGAAGTTACCAAACTGTTCGTCGAACGCGAAAGCCTGGATGAGCGCGGCCTGAGCGCCGACGATCTGCAAGACATCGTCTGGGAAGACGAAGACGATGACTATGCAGAAAAACCATCCATTCGCATCATCAGCCGCGCCGAAATGGCCGATATCATGGCTGATCAAGACGTAATTCTAAGTTTTTAGGGGGAACACATGGCAACCTTACACACAGTTAACAAATCCCCCTTTGCAACCGGCGCCCTGCTTAGCTGCATCGCGCACGCCAAAGACGGTGACACCGTTTTGATGATTGAAGACGGCGTTTATGGCGCGTCTTCGGGCACCAATGTATCAGATGCCCTGACGGCGCGCGCCGGGTCGGTTACACTCTGCGTTCTGGGGCCGGATTTTGCGGCCCGCGGCTTGGCAACTGATCGCATGTTAGATGGTATAAAATCCGTTGACTACGCCGGGTTCGTTGAACTGGCGGCAAGTAATGATCGCACTCAGGCATGGCTCTGAATTGCGCAAAACAGACACTATTAAACCAAAAGGAACCAAGAAATGTCATATGATGTAAACGGCACCACAGTTGAGCACGACGAAGAAGGCTATATCACCAATCTGGGCGACTGGACCGAAGATCTGGCCAACGTGATTGCCACGGCAGAAGAAGTAGACATGAACGACGAACACTGGGCCGTTGTGAACTTTCTTCGTGAATATTACGAAGAATATCAGATCGCCCCGGCCGTTCGTGTGCTGATCAAATCAATCAAAAAATCCATGGGCCCTGAAATTGGCAACAATAAGTACATGTACGAATTGTTCCCATACGGCCCGGCCAAACAGGCCTGTAAAATTGCTGGCCTGCCAAAGCCAACAGGTTGCGTATAACCTTAAGCCTTTGAAAACAGGCTAAATTAAGAGGTTCATCTTCTCGGGAGGAGTTCAAGTGTTGTCAACGCTTTATGCATTGCTGTTCTACGTTGCCACGACAATTTTTGTTGTCGGGCTGGCGTTGCGAATTCGCAAATATGCGCGGACCCCTGCCCCGTTGAAGATACCAACCATGCCAGCCCCCAGAACACGCAGCGGCGTGTTCTGGCGCATGGTTCGTGAAGTCACGATCTTTGAAAGCCTGTTCAAATCCAACCGTTGGATTTGGCTGTTTGGCTGGATGTTCCATGTGGGGCTGTTGCTGGTTTTATTGCGCCATCTGCGCTATTTCACGGAACCGGTCTGGTT